>JAJYJF010000158.1 GCA_021796375.1 Chloroflexota bacterium
CACGCCGGACCGCGAGATCGGCATCCTGCAGAATCCGGTTCCAAAAGGCTTGCTCGATAAGCCGAAGAAGCTGGCCCTGGACGTAATCTTCCCCGCCATGCACGGGATGAACGGGGAAGACGGCACCCTGCAGGGGCTGCTTGAGCTGGTCGACCTGCCCTACGTCGGTTCGGGGGTCCTGGGGTCCGCCATCTGCATGGACAAAGCGATCGCCAAGACCGTGCTGCGCGGCTCCGGGCTCCCGGTGCTGGACTTCATCTCGTTTACCCGGGCCGAATGGGAGCAGGAGGAAGAGGCGATCGTCACCCGGGTGGAAGCGAAGTTTGGCTACCCGGTGATTGTCAAGCCGGCCCGCCTGGGCTCGAGCATCGGGATTGAGGTGGCATCCAAGCCGGATGACCTGCGCTTTCACGTCAGCGTGGCTTCCCACTTTGATCAAAAAATCATCATCGAGCCGTATTTAAAAGACCGGGTCGACATCAATTGTTCGGTGATGGGAAACGATGAACTGACCGCGTCCGTCTGCGAGCAGCCGGTCTCTCACGAGGCGCTCCTGACCTTTGCCGATAAATACCTGCAGGGCCAGCGAGCCCAGGGGATGGAAGGGGCCAAACGCATCGTCCCCGCGCCGATCTCCCCGGAGATGACCGCTGAGGTGCAGCGGCTGGCCAAGGAGGCATTCCGCGCGGTCGACGCCCGGGGCATCGCCCGGATCGATTTCTTGCTGGACCGGGCAGCCCAAAAGTTATACGTCAACGAAATCAACACCCTGCCCGGCTCTTTCGCTTTTTACCTCTGGGAGCCGGCAGGCACCCCGCCGGAAGAGCTGGTGGACTGCCTCGTAGATCTGGCGGTTGAGGCCCACCGCGAGAAAAATAAAACCCAGTTCACCTCCGGCAACCAGCTTCTGCAGCACAGCGATTTTCTCGGGTTAAAGAAATAACCCCGAATCCGAGAAACGAGCGGCTGGATGCGGGGTTACCTTACTGCGGAATTCAAAGAGGGCTGCTCTAATTATTGATTTTTTAGAGCATCATTACTATAATAGCTCAAGCATGCAGATCCATTAACAGGAATAATGTTCTTGAAAGTACCGGCGCAAATGTGGTTTGGCCTTACCGCCTGCAAGGGCGAGAAAAGCACTGGTCTAACGGTATTCAGCCTCACGGGGGAGCAAGCCGAGGCGATGCCGACGCCGCTGTTATCTATCCAAATCCGTCGACCCTAAAATTGAATATCAGGAGGAGAAGATGAAGCTGTACCGTGTTTTTAGTTTTGTATTGCTCTTGAGCCTTGTGCTGGCTGCTTGCAGCACGCCGCAGACTGCGACGCAGGCACCGGCTCCAACCCAGGCGCCGGCAGCCACCCAGCCGCCCGCGCCGACCCAGGCGCCGGCTGCCACCCAGGCGCCCGCCACCGCCGCGCCAACGGCGGCCGCGACCGCAGCTCCAACCGTAGCGCCAACCGCGGCAGCGACCGCAGCGCCAGCCGCGGCGCCCACGGTGATTCCCACCCCGGTTGCCGCGCTGCCGCAATTCACCACGCTGTATAAAGGCAAGCTGCTCTACTGCACCGATTTCCCCTACGCGCCGCAGGAATATTACGACGACAACGGGAATCCGCAAGGCGCGGACATCGATATCGGCAATGAGATCGCCCGCCGCCTGAACCTGCAGCCAGTCTATATCAACAGCGTTTTCGACAGCATCATCGCTGCAGTCACCGGCGGTAAATGCGACGCGATCATTTCGGCGATGAATATCACGCCGGACCGGCAGAAGCAGGTCAGTATGATCCCCTACTTCGAGGCTGGCCAGCAGTTCGTGACCACCAAGGGCAACCCCAACAACATCAACGGCCCGATGGACCTGTGCGGGAAATCCGCCGCGGTTGAGAGCGGCACGACCGAACAGTTTTATCTGGAAGGGTCCGATGTCTACAAAGACAACGGGATCACCCAGGCCTGCACGAAGGCCGGAAAACAGCCGGTAAACGTGGTGGTTACCCAGAAAGACAGCGACGCGCTGCAGCAGCTTCTCTCCGGCAAGGTGGTGGTCTACTTCACCGATTCGCCGGTGGCCGCTTACGCAACCATCCAGCACCCGGATCAGTTCCAGCTGGCTGGAACGGTTCTGAACTCGGCGCCCGAAGGGATCAACCTGCCCTGCGGACAGTCGGACTGCTCGACCGCTCCGTTCACCCCGCTTGCCCAGGCGATCCAGTTCACCCTGGGGAAGATGATCAACGACGGCACCTACATGAAGATTCTCACCAAGTGGAATCTCGCCGATGGGGCGGTGAAACAACCGTATTAAAATCTGCGGACCGAGCTCGGCCGATCGTTTTGTCCTGAGGATTGCCGGCCGAGGGGATGACCCCCGACCGGCAATCTTATCATTCTTCTCACTGCACCCTTTTCTGGATGATCTTTTGCCAGGCGAGCGGTTTACAATGCAGTAGGATCCTGAGGAACCCATGTACCATTTCGACTGGGCGATATTCTGGCAGTATCTATGGCCTGGAACGGCGCTGCAAAACCCGCTCATCCGCTACGGCCTGATCGCGACGATTACGTGCAGCATCCTCGCCCAGGCGGTAGGGGTCCTGCTCGGGCTGGCCGCCGCGCTGGGGAAGATGTCGAAATTTGCCCCCTTCCGCTGGATCGCCGATTTCTACATCTGGTGGTTCCGGGGGACGCCGCTGCTGGTCCAGATGGTCCTGTTGTACTACGGGCTTGGCGTCACCCACATCTTTGATTTTCCGGATATCCACATCATCGGCATCACGATCATCGGCGCCATCCAGGCCGGTACCCTTGCGCTGGCGATCAACGAAGGCGCTTATATGGCGGAGATCGTCCGCGCCGGGATCGAGGCGATCGACCCGGGCCAGATGGAAGCCGCGAAGTCGCTCGGGATGTCGTATGGATTGGCCATGCGGCGGATCATCCTGCCTCAGGCGGCCAAAGTCATCATCCCGCCGCTGGGAAATGAGTTCAATAACATGATGAAAACCACTTCCCTGATGACGATCATCTCGGCGACGGAACTTTTCTTTGGGTACTACCAAGTCAACGGCCGGTTGTTCAAGCCGTTTGAATTATTCCTGGATGCGTCATTCTACTACCTGGCAATGACGACGGTGTGGACCTTCATCCAATCCAGGATCGAAGCCAGCCTTGGCGAGCGCAAGCAGGTCCGGGCTCCGAGCACATTCCAACGTATTTTCCGAAGCTCCCCCATGGCGCATTGATATGAGCGATCAAAATCCTCCCCCAACGTTTTCTGCACCGGACAGCTCGATGGTTGTGAAGGCTGATAAGGTCAATAAGTGGTTTGGCCCGCTGCACGTTCTGAAAGATATCAGCCTGGAAGTGCGCAAGAACGATGTGGTGATGATCATCGGCCCATCGGGATCCGGGAAGAGCACCTTCTTGCGCTGCGTCAACCACCTCGAAAAAATCAACAGCGGGATCATTTATGTGAACGGCCATCCGATCGGCTATCACGTCCGTGAAGACCGGCTGATCGAGGACCGGGAGAAGAATATTGCCCGCCAGCGGGCTGAGATCGGGATGGTTTTCCAGCGCTTCAACCTCTTCCCCCATATGACGGCGCTGGAAAACATCATCGAAGCGCCGCTGCGGGTGCGCAGGCTGCCGATGGACCAGGTGGTCGCGGATGGCGAGCGGCTTCTCGCCCGCGTGGGGCTGGCGGAGAAGCGCGGCAGCTATCCGAGCCAGCTCTCCGGCGGGCAGCAGCAGCGGGTGGCCATCGCCCGGGCGCTGGCCATGAAGCCCAGCCTGATGCTCTTCGACGAGCCAACCTCCGCCCTGGACCCGGAGATGATCGGCGAGGTGCTGGACGTGATGAAGGAGCTCGCGCACGAGGTGACGATGATCGTGGTTTCGCACGAGATGGGTTTTGCCCGTGCCGCCTCCAACCGCGTCCTGTTTATGGACGAAGGCCGGATCATCGAAAATTCCACCCCGGACCAGCTTTTCGACCACCCGCAGGAGGAGCGGACGAAGCAGTTCCTCAGCAAAATCCTGCACTAGGGTCCGAAGACTTCCCGCGGGGGCGGGTGAGGGTCCTACCGCATCCAGATGCTGGACAGATCTCCACGGGGCGGCTCGCCCCAGGCAAATAACCTGGGACTGCGCGAGCGGCCCCTTTTTATTTCCACCCCCATCCAATAAGGCGAATAAGATTAAAACAGGCAGAACCACCATAACTCCCATCAAGATTATCGAAGAGGTTATGCCAGGCGACTGACGCAGCAAGCGGCTGTCATTGCCCGAACCGGCTGCCGGGACCTCTCAGAGGCGCCGGCAAACCAGCGGGTCCGCTCCCATCTAAATTCCGGCGGTTGCGATAGAATTGATGGGATCACCCCATCTGAGGCATCTCCATGGTCTATACCCTTGAGAAGATAGAACGGCAAATTAATGTTTTGAAACAGGCTGCCGACCGCGAAGTGATCCCATTGCGGGGGTGGAGATTTCGCGAAGGCGAGCTGCCCGGCGCGGGGGCGCAGAATTTCGACGACGGGGATTGGGCGGATTTCCAGATTGGCGGCAGCTGGGGCGGGTACGACGTCACCGCGTGGTTCCGCTGCAGGGTAGAAGTCCCGGAGCGGCTGCGGGAGGAGCGGCTGGTGATCCGCCTTTTCCCCGGTCCGCGCGACGGCGGCGAATCGACCGCGGAGGCGCTGCTGTATTTGAACGGACGGCCGCTGCAGGCCTTCGACGAATGGCACGATGAAGCCTGGATCCCGCCGGAGGAGCTGGCGGGCCCGGAGATCACGCTGGCCTTGAAGGCCTGGAGCGGGGTCATCGGCGTCCCGCCGCGGCGCTGTTTCAGGCGGGCCGAGCTGGTCTGGGTGGATGAGGCCACCGACCACTACGCGAGCCTGGGCGCCACGCTGATCGAGGCTGCGAGAACGCTCCCGGAAAACGACCTGCGGCGCGCCCGGCTGGTCCAGGCGCTGGACCAATCGTACAGCCGCGTCGATTTTTTCGATCCGGGAAGCGCTGCCTTCTACCGCTCCACTGCCGACGCACTGGGCTGCCTGACGGACCGGCTGGCCGGCTGGCAGGGGACCGCCGAGATCCAGCCGCAGATCACCGCGGTCGGGCATGCCCATATCGACCTGGCCTGGCTGTGGCGCCTGAAGGATACCCGCGAGAAAGCCGCGCGCACGTTCACCACCGTCCTGCACCTGATGCGGCAATACCCGGAATACGTTTTCCTGCACTCCTCGCCGCAGCTCTACCAGTACCTCAAGCACGATTACCCCGAGATCTACGCTCAGATCAAACAGCGGGTCGCCGAAGGCCGCTGGGAAATTAACGGCGGGATGTGGGTGGAATCGGACACCAACCTGGTCTCGGGTGAATCCCTGGTCCGCCAGTTCCTGTACGGCAAGCGCTTCGCCCGCGAGGAGTTCGGCGTGGAGATGCAAACCCTGTGGCTCCCGGATGTTTTTGGGTATTCGTGGGCGCTGCCCCAGATCATGAAGAAATCCGGGATCAAATCCTTCCTGACCAGCAAGATATCCTGGAACCAGACGAACCGCTTCCCCTACGATACGTTTTTTTGGCGGGGCATCGACGGCAGCGAGGTCCTGACCCAGTTCGTCACCACCCCGGACCCGGGATCGAGCTATTACACCTACAACGGGAGGCTCACCCCGGATGAGGTCGCCGGGACCTGGCGCAACTACCGGCAGAAAGACCTGAACGATGAGCTGCTGGTCCTGTATGGATGGGGCGATGGCGGCGGAGGGCCAACCCGCGAGATGCTCGATTCGGCGCGCGTGCTGGCGGATCTGCCCGGTTTCCCGCGGGTCAAGCCGGGGAGGGCGGCCGATTACTTCGACCGGTTGGAGAAAAAGACGGCCGGCGCGCGCCTCCCGGTCTGGGACGGCGAGCTCTACCTGGAATATCACCGCGGAACGTATACCTCCCAGGCGCAGGTGAAACGCGCCAACCGCAAAGCCGAGGTCCTGT
>JAJYJF010000159.1 GCA_021796375.1 Chloroflexota bacterium
CGGGCATTTATCGGCAAACCAGTAGGGCTCGAACTGCATGGTATCGTGCATGGCGCTGCGGGTTTCGCCCGTCATGCAGCCGAGGGCCAGGTTCTTGAACGCGCCGCCGTAGCTGCAGGACGGGTGGCCCTTGGCGTGCGCGAAGTTGACCAGGAAGCCGGCATCCTCGATCAGTCCGGCGACCTGCCAGTCCTGAATTCCCTTGTAAGGATGGTGGTGCGGGTAAAAATAGCGGTCCTTGGGGCCTGCGGCGGGGTAGACCGGGCAGCCAAGGACTTCGGAGGAATAGCCCCTCTCTTCCGCGCCCTGCACATCCCAGGACACGTCGGCGACAAAGGGCTTGCCGCCCCCCTCTTTGATCGCATTGACCACCTTGCGAACGAACACCGGGTGAAGGGTCGAGTAGCCGATGTTATGGCCGGTATGCATCTTGATCACAACCTGCTCTCCCTTGACCCGCTCGCGCAGCTGCAGCCGCTCGAGGATCAGGTCCAGCTTGGCAGGCAGTGTCTCGGAGGCATCCAGGCGAGATTGACGCGGAGATCCGAAATAAACAACCGGTTTGGTCATGTGGGCGCCCTTTACAGTGGGAGAATAGTGTTCAGCGGGCAGATTGCCCCCCGCTGGGGCAAATTATATCGTATCCTGAATCTCTGGCAGCAAAAATTTACCCTGCAATCCGGCGAGATCCGCCTTTTCCGATCCCCGCCGGCGCTCAGACCGCAGGCCGGCGCGTCAGCGTTTCACCCCGGTGATATAGCCCTCCAGGTTCCGGATGGTGAACTCCTGATCCGAGATGATCTCTTTGACCACGTCCCCGATGGAGATGATCCCGATCAGCCGCTCCCCTTCGAGGACCGGCAGGTGGCGGATGTGTTTATCCGTCATCAAGGCCATGCACTCCTCTGTCGTCTGGTTCGGGCGAACGTAGACGACCCGCGAGGTCATGATATCGCTGACGGTGGTATCCTCCACGGTCCGGCCTTTTAGAACCACATTGCGGGCGTAATCGCGCTCGGAAAAAATACCCATCAGCTGCTCTTCCTGGACGACCAAAAGCGCACCCACGTTCTTTTCAGCCATCAGTTTTAAGGCATCCAAGATCGTGCATTCGGGAGAGATGGTCCAGAGCGCGGTTCCCTTGGTCTGTAAGATCTGGCGAACGGTTGCCATACGGTCTGCTCCTTTCGTGCCCTACCAGGTGGAAGAAATATACGATGCTGGTGGGAATATTTTACAATAAATGTCAATATAGGTTAATAACGGATGCCCGTAAGCTCCCTGCCCAGGTCGCACAGGTCCACCAGCGGGCAGTGCGGGCAGTCCGCGCGGCGGGCCTGGCAGATCTCGCGCCCCAGCCGGATCAGGTTGAGGTGAGCCGCGTAGTAGGCGCCGGGCGGCAGGAGCCGTTCCAGAAAAAGGTGCGCCTGTTCGACGGTCATGTTCGCCGGCCGCAGGCCAATCCGCCCGCTGACGCGGTAAATGTGCGTGTCGACCGGAAACGCGGGGAAGCCGAGGGAGAACTGCAGGACGATGGCGGCTGTTTTTGGGCCAACGCCGTTGAACTGCATCAGCCAGGTCCGGGCTTCATCGCGGGTCATCCGCTTCAAGAAGGACAGGTCGAGCGAGCCTCGCTCGCGGGTGATCTCGCGCAGCACGGCCTGGATGCGGGGCCCCTTCTGGTTGGCGAGGCCCGCCACCCGGATGGCATCGACCACCTCACCCGCGGGGGCGTCGCGAACGGCTTCCCAGCCTGGAAAGCGTTGCGAAAGCTCGCGGAAGGCCCGGTCGCGATTGCGGTCGTTGGTGTTCTGGGAAAGGATGGTCGAGATCAGCTCGTCCAGGGGCGGCAGCGGCTCCCGCCAGACCGGCTCTCCATAGAAACGGATCAGCCGGGAATGCACGGCGAGCGCCCGGCCCGCCAGTTCCTCCACGTCCCGCTGCGAGGGGTCGTCCATGGTGGCGCTGCCTACCCCAGAAAAGCCGTTTGCGCGGTCAATCTTGCGCGGCGCGCCCGGACCAGACATCCCGGCCCAGCGTAAAGCTGGCGCGCATCTCCCCGACCCGCAGGCGGCGCCAGTTGTAAATCGGCCCGCCAACCCTTCCGGCGAACCGTTCCAGGTCTGCTTCCGAGATCGCCCCCAGCTGGTGCAGCAGCTCGAGGGCGACGAATGATTTCGCCCGCCCGGCTGGATCGCCGTCCGAGACCTTGATCGCGATCCCCAGCGCCGGCGACCCGGGACCCAGCGCGCCGGGGTACAGGCCCACGCCCTGGAAGCCCTCTGCGCCGCCCTTGGTCAGGATCCGGCCGCTCGCGAGCGTCATCAGGTCGGTATCGAATCGCTGCGGCCCGGCAACCATGTCGGGATGGGCGGTCATGGCCGCGCTGATCCGCCGGCAGGCAGCCGCGCGGTTGGGGGCCAGCCCTTCCGGGTCCATCAGCCGGGCAAACGCCAGGGCGGCGCTGCGCAGCGGCACGGCAAAATTGGGCGCCGAGCAGCCGTCGATCCCCAGCTCCACGCTTTCCTCGGGCACCCCGCACATCTCCGCGAAGCTGGCCAGGATGCTCTTCTGGACCGGATGCTCCGGATCGATGTACTCCTGCGTGGGCAGGCCGCGCATCTTCGCATGGGCAAGCATCCCGGTGTGTTTCCCGGAGCACTCGTGGCGGATGGGTGTGGGGTCTTCCCCTCTCAGCACCATGGCTTTGATCGTCGGCTGGTGGTAGGGCGGCTGGGTGCCGCACAGCAGGTCGGCCTCGCGGACCCCGACTTTCTCCTGGATCCCCCGCACGACCTCCACGTGCTCGTCCGTCCCGGAATGTGAGGCGCACAGGATGGCCAGCTCGCGCTGGGTCAGGTGGAAGGCTTCATCCCCATTCTGCTCGACGAACGGCAGCGCCTGAAAAGGTTTTGCGGAAGAGCGCAGAAACGTCACCAGCCCGGGATCCCCGCTGCTCGCCACCAGGCGGCCGCTAGGATCCACCACCGCGAAAGCGCCAAAATGGATGGATTCGACGATCTTCCCGCGCGTTAGCTCGACCAGGGATGTGGTTTGCGTTGGATTCATTACTCTTCGCCCTCCGAAGCTGTTTGCCGGTAGTGCCGGGAATAGTAGCGGGCTAACCCCCACTTCAACCGCTGGGAATAAATCTCGCGGCGGTCGCCCGCCGACTGGAAGCGAGCGGCCAGTTCGGTCATCAGCCGGTCCGTCGCTTCCGGCGGGTCTTTCCGCTGGACCATCTCGTCCATCAGCTGGTTAATCCGCTGCAGGTACTCGAGCTGCCGGCGCACCTCCTCGCGGGAAACCTCCCCGGCTCGCCCGCTGATCAGGACACTCTCGCGGTAGCGGTCGGTGAGGAGCAGCTGCAGCGCCTCGATCCAGGGCGGAAGGTCGGCGTTGGCCAGGAACGGCGGCTGGCCGGGGGTCACCGCGTCGCCGATGAAGACCACCCGCGCATCCGGGACCACGACCCAGATCGCCCCCGGGTTCGGGCCGGGACGATACTCCAGGAAAACCGGTCCCTCTCCCCAGTAGACGGTCATCTGGGTGCTGAAGGTAATCTCGGGCGGCGCCCAGCGGATGCTGCCGACCCCGCCGATCTGCTCCCATTCCGCGCCCGTCTCGGTATTCTGAGCCTTAAACGTGGTCGGGCGGTTGCGCAGGACCTGGCTCAGCTTCTCGTGGCCCACCACGGTGCATTCCATGGCGCGGGCGCCGAGCGTCCGGTCGATATGCGAATCCAGGTTGACCAGCATGCGCTCCACCCCACCGCCCAGGTTCAGCAGCGCGGCCCGCCAGGCGCGCAGGTCCTCGGGGCGCGGCGGCGCATCGATGAGGATCAGGCCGTGCGGCAGATTGACGGCTCCCAAGGTCACTCCCAGGTAGCTATCTTCATAGTAGACGCCCTGTGCGGCTTCTCGCATGTTTCCTCCGAGGGGATCAGGGATTGGCATCCAACGGGATAAGCTTTTCCTGGTCCCCGGTGTGTATGGGCAGGGTAAACTGGAACCGGCTGCCGGATCCAGGCGGGCTGTCGACCCAGATCTTTCCGCCGTGCGCTTCAACGGCCAGCTTGCAGAAGGCAAGCCCGAGCCCCAGGCCCTTGGTGGAAGGCTCCCGGCGCAGGCGGGTGTACTTCTCAAAAATAACCTCTTGCTGCTCCGCGGGGATGCCCTTCCCGCGGTCCTGGACCCAAAAATGGACCTGGTCCCCTTCCGCCGCGGCGCCGGCCTCGATCAGGCTCCCGGGTGGGGAGTACTTGACCGCATTTTCCATCAAATTGATCAGCACCCGGCGCAGCATGTCGGCATCTACCCAGATCATGGGCAGGTTCTCGGGGGCCTCAATCCGCAGCGCCTGCTGCTTCGCCTCCGACGGGAGTCGCAGGGTTTCGGCGGCTTCGGAAAGCAGCCCCAGCGGGTCCATGGCGGTCTGATCGACGATGGGCTGCCCGGCCTCGAGCCGGTGAACGTCCAGCAGGGAGCTCACCAGGCGCTGGATGCGCGCTGTGGAGCGCTGGGCGATGCGGAGCGACGTGCGCAGCGGCGAATCGTTTTCGACCGGCAGCAGGCTGTCCATCACGTCCATGCTGGAGACGACATTTGCCAGCGGCGAGCGCAGATCGTGGTAGATCATCGCCATCAGGTCCTCGCGCATCGCATCCAGCGCTTTGCGCTCGCTGATGTCGCGCAGGATCCACTGGAAGTAGTCCGACGCATTCATCTTAATCCAGCGCACGTACACCTGGACCGGAACCTGCTGGCCGCTCGCCGGGCAGAGGCTGGACTGGTACGAGAGCGTCTGCCGCGGTTTGATATTTTCTAGCTGCTGCCCGGTTAGCTCCCAGGGAATGGAGTGAATCTGGTCGATGCGCATCCTGTACAGCGCCTCCAGCGGGTAGCCGAGGCTGACCGCTGCCTGCCGGTTGGCCTCCTGGATCTGCCCGTCGCAGCCCGTAATCAGGATCGGATCGATGCTGTCTTCAAAAAGCTCCTGGTAGCGCTGGTGGGCAGCTTCCGCGCTGCCGAAAAGGGTGGCGTTCTGGATGGCGATCCCGGACATGTTGCCGATCCCGGTGAGCACCGAGAGCGAATCCGGGTCCAGCGGGCCCGACAGCGGGTTCACCGCTTCCAGGATGCCGATCACTTTCCCGCCGTAGATCAGCGGGGCGCAAACCAGCGCCCTGACCTGCAGGTCGGGGAACTGGGCGGCGGCGTTTTCATGGGTTCTATGCAGGAGCACCCCCTGCCCGCTTCCGGCAACCTGGCCGGGAATGCCCTGCTCCACGGGGATCTGGCTTCCCAGCAGGTGCCGGCCGCGCTCCCCGTGCACCGCCTTGATGACAAGCTGCTGGCCGCTATCATCGAGCAGGGCCAGCAGGACGGTTTCCACGTTGAGGGCGCTGGCCGTCTGGTCGAGGATGCGCTGCAGCACCTGGTCAATCTTGAGCGATGAGGTCATCGCCACCGCGCTGTCAGCCAGGGCGGTCATCACCCGGGCCTGGCGCTGGCTTTCTTCGAACAGGCGAGCGTTCAGGACGGCGATCCCGGCCTGGTCGGCGATCGCCTGCAGCAAGGCCAGGTGCTGCTCGCCAAAAAATCCGACCTGGGGATGCACGACGGTCAGCACCCCGACCAGACGCTCGCGGGACAGCAGTGGCAGGCAGATGGCCGATTTGGCGCCGGAGCGGTCGCTGGCATCGTCAGGCCGGCGCAGCCAGCGGTCGTCCTGGCTGGTGTCGCGCACGATGACCGCCTCGCGGTTGCGCACCACCCATCCCGCCAGCCCGCGGTCGACCGTCTCGCGCAGCTGAGCCGTGGTGTGCGAATGCACCCGCACCCCGTAAACGATGGCCGCGTCCACCGTCTGGCCGTTGTCGTCCAGCACCACCACGCTGGCGCGCTCCCCGTCGACATTTCGCAGGGATAGAAACAGCACCCGCTGGAGGATCGAGCGCAGGTCCAGCGGGGCAGCCAGCTCCCGGCTGACGTTGTACAGGAGT
>JAJYJF010000160.1 GCA_021796375.1 Chloroflexota bacterium
CCTGATGGTGGGCCGCTCTTTGACGGATATGTATCCTCCGCATGACAATCAGCCGGGCGAGGTGGTTTTAGAGGTCGCTGACCTGTCCGTCGATGGCAACGTTTATGTGGTCAGTTTTCAGGTCCGCGCCGGGGAGGTGCTCGGGATGGCGGGCCTCGGCGGCAGCGGGCGGACAACCGTCTGCCGGGCGCTGGTTGGCCTGGGAAACATCCATTCCGGGCAGGTCACCTACCGCGGAAAACCGGCGCAGAAAAGCCCGGCGGCGGCCGCCAAAGACGGGATGGTTCTCATCCCGGAGGACCGCAAGGCGCACGGCCTGGTGCTGAACCAGTCCATGCACTTCAACCTGACCCTCCCGAACCTCTCCCGTTTCCAAAAATTTGGGCTGTTAAGCCCGCGCATCGAGAAGAAAGTGGTTGGCGATGCGATTAATAGCAATCAGATCCGGCCCTCCAATCCGATGCTGACCGCGGAGAACCTGAGCGGTGGCAACCAGCAGAAGATCGTGGTCGGGAAGTGGCTGCTCACCGATCCAAAGCTGGTCATCTTCGATGAGCCAACCCGAGGGATCGATGTCGGCGCGAAAGCTGAGATCTACGTGCGGATCCGCGATCTGACCCGGAAGGGGATGGCTGTGATCATGTCGTCCTCGGAGCTGCCCGAGCTGCTCGGCATGAGCGACCGGATCCTGGTCTTCCATGAGGGGCGTCTGGCCGGCACGCTGGAGCGGTCTGAGTTTTCCGAGGAAGCCATCATGCATCTCGCCACGGCGACCGAAAAATCCGCCGCCTGATCATGAAGCTCGTCCTGTGTTTCAATCCATCAGAAGGTGAACTATGGGCTTAGCGATGCAGAAAGAGAAATTTGGTGAAACCTCTCGCTGGCGCCAGGTCGGTGTGTTTGTCCGCAACAACCCGTCGATCCTGCTGATCTACGGAATTATCGCCCTGATGTGCATTCTTGCTTCCGTCCTGAACCCCGATTTCCGCTCCGCTTCCAACCTGTTCAACATCCTGCGCCAATCGATTGTGATCGGTTTGATCGCCATCGGGCAGAGCATGGTCGTCCTGACCGGGGGCGCGGACATGTCCGTCGCGATGGTGGCCCGCATCGTCGGGCTGGTGGTCGCCACGATCTTCCTGGCTTCCAACAGCTCCGTGGGGCTGATCATCCCCCTGGTCCTCCTGGGGATCGCGGTCGGGGCGCTGCTGGGAGGCTTCAACGGTTTCCTGATCACTGAGACGCACGCGAACCCCTTCATCATCACGTTTGGGATCGCGAATATCCTGCGGGGCGTCAACCTGGCGATTTCCTCCACGCCCATCACCGGCGTGCCGGATGCCTACCTGAACATCTACGATGCGAAGATCGGCATTGCTCCGATCAACGTGATCGTCATGGGCGTGATCTGGCTGGCAGCCTGGATTTTTCTATCGCGGACCAAGCCGGGGAGAGCGATCTTCGCCGTCGGCGGGTCCGAGAGGGCGGCGCGGCTCTCCGCGCTCAAGGTCAACTGGACCCTGGCGATGGCTTATATCATGAGCGCGACTTTCGCCGCCCTGGCGGGTTTGTTTCTCCTCTCCCGGACCGGGGTGGGGGATCCCAGCGCAGCGGAGGGGATGGATTTCCAATCCATTGTGGCCGTCGCATTGGGCGGGATCAGCCTCTACGGTGGGAAAGGCTCGATTATTGGCACCCTGGGCGGCGTGCTGATGCTGGTGATCTTGAACAATGTATTCAGCCTGCTGCAGGTCAACATTTATTACCAGCAGCTCGTGCTGGGGATGGTCGTCCTAATCGCCGTTGCGGCGTATAAGTCGCCGAGGTCAGCATGAATGAACTTTCCGTAAAACCCAAGCTCGCGGCCGGCCGCTTTTCTGCTTTCCGGCCCTCCCCCCGGCTGATTCGCGGGGTGGACCTGGCCGGGCAGTGGGCAGCCCCGATCGCCGATCTGGCGATCCTGATCGCCGCCGCGATCCTGGCGCCCGGCTTTTATTCCCCGACCAATCTGAAGACCATCGTGATCCAGATCGCGGTGCTGGGCATCGTGGCGATCGGGCAGACGCTGGTTCTGCTGGTCCGCTCGATCGACCTCTCGGTCAGCGCGGTCCTGGCGCTGGGCGCGGTGATCGTGGTCCAGACGACCAGCGGCTCATCCACCCTGGTCACGCTCGTCGAGGCTCTCGCCATCGCCGCGGTTATCGGGCTGGCGAACGGGCTGCTGGTGAGCAAGCGGCAGGTGCCTCCCTTTATCGCCACCTATGGGATGCTGGTCTTCGTCCAGGGCGCGCGGCTGGCGGTCTCGAAAGGGCAGGCCAGCGGCACCGTGCCGGACTTCCTGCGCACCATCGGCTTTGGCCAGCTCGGACCTCTCCCGGTGGCGCTGCTGCTCTGGCTGGCGTTGAATGGGCTCTTCCTGCTCGTGCTGAAGTACACCCGGTTTGGCCGCTGGATCTACGCGGTGGGCGGCAACCCGGCCGCGTCGCGGTACGCGGGCATTCGCACGGATGCGATCGTGATCGGCGCCCACGTCATCTGCTCCGTCCTGGCGCTGGTGGGCGGCCTGGTGCTCAGCGGCTATATCGGCTACGTGGATCTCAACCTCGGCAGCGATTACAACCTGAATTCGATCGCCGCCGCCATCGTGGGCGGCACGACCTTCACGGGCGGGCGCGGCAACCTGTTTGGGACCGCGGCCGGGGTGGCTTTGCTGGTGCTGCTTTTAAATCTGGTAGTGGTTTTGGGGCTGCCGATCCACTGGCAGTATGTGATGCAGGGGCTGGTCCTTGTGCTGGCCACGGCGCTGCAGGGTTTCAGGCAGTTCCTGCTGAGCCGCTAGCCGCCCGGACCCGAGGAGGAGTTTCGTGACGCTGCAAATATTCATGCAAACCATTGTGAATGGTCTGTTTACCGGGGGGATCTACGCCCTGGTATCGGTGGGCCTGACCCTGATCTACGGGGTCATGCTGATCCTGAACTTCGCCCACGGCGAGTTCTTGATGCTGGGGATGTACATTGCCTTTGGGGCATTCACGCTGTTCGGTATTGACCCGTACGTCTCGGCGCCGATCGCCGCCCTGTTGATCTTTGCCCTGGGCGCGCTGATCCAGCGCGGCATCATCCAAAGGGTTTTGAACGCTCACCCGCTCAGCCAGATCGTCCTGCTGCTGGGCATCTCCACGCTGCTTATGGGCCTGGTCCAGTTTTTCCTGTCGGCGAACCCGGTCAACATCCATGTCTCCTATGAGACCTCCGTGATCGCCTTTGCCGGCCTGCGCTTCAGCATCCCGAAGATGGTGGCTTTCTTTACCGCCCTGGTCATCGCGGTCGGCCTGTATTTCTTCCTGCAGGTGACCAAAACCGGGAAAGCCATCCGCGCGGTATCGCAATCCCGCCCGGCAGCCCAACTGATGGGGATCAACGTCAACTCCATTTACATGCTGACCTTCGGCATTGGCACCGCCGTGACCGCCGTGGGAGGCGTCTTGCTGACGCCCACCTACACGATCATCCCCACCGCCGGCCAGGCCTTTTCGGTCATCGCTTTCGTGGTGGTGGTCTTAGGGACCATGGGGAACTTTATCGGGGCTTTCCTGGGCGGGCTGATCATCGGGGTGGTCGAAGCGCTCGCCGGCTTTTACCTCGGAGGTGATGTGAAGATTATCGCCAGCATGCTGGTGTTTATTTTGATCTTACTGTTCAAACCAGCGGGGCTGTTTGGGAGGAAGCAAGCATGAGCGAGAAGTCAGACACCATCCTGCTGAAGAAATCCTCTCGAAGCTGGCTGCGCTATCTCTTCGCCAACTGGGAGCGGACCCAGCTTGTCATCAGCTTCGCGCTCATCGCGCTGGTGGGGCTGATTTCGGCCTTTACCAAGTCGCCGTATGTGCTCGGGATTCTGGTCCTGGCGACTTTATACGCCTTTGTGGGGATTACCTGGAATATCGTAGCGGGGTTCGCGGGCCAGCTGCTCATCGCGCACGTCATTTTCCTCGGGATCGGGGCTTACACCACCATCGTCCTGAACAACCGCTTCGGGATCACCCCCTGGCTTGGCATCCCGGCGGCAGGGGTGGTCGCCGGCCTGCTGGGGCTGGTGGTAGCTTTCATCACCCTGCGCTACGGCCTGAAGGCGGATTACTTCGCGCTTTTCACGATCGCACTCCTGGTCACCTTGAAGACGATCTTTCTGAAGTGGAAATTCGTCGGCTCGGCGCTTGGCCTGTGGCTGCAGCTCGGCAATGCAAGTTGGAAGAATATGATCTTCTCGACCAAGGAGCCTTACCTGTACATCGCCATGGGGCTGCTTGCGCTGGGCGTGATCGTGCAGTATCTCATCTACCGCTCGAAGACGGGGAAGTACATGCTGGCCATCCGGGAGGATGAATCCGCGGCGGCTGCCCTGGGGGTCAACACCTCCCTCTACAAGACCTTGGCGGTGGTGATCGGGGCGGTGATGGCCGGGATCGCCGGGGGATTTTACGTGATGTACGTGGCCTTCGTCGAGCCTCCGCAGGTATTCGACCTGGGTTTCAACGTCGAGATTGTGATGGCCTCTCCCATTATCGGCGGACTGGGCAGCCTGGCGGGGCCTCTGCTGGGAGCGTTCCTGAACAAGCCCCTGGCCGAGCTGATCCGCGGGATGCTCTCGGCGGAGACGAGCGGAACCAGCCTGATCATTTACGGGTCGTTCCTCGTCCTCGCGATCTTATTCCTGCCGCGTGGGATTGCCGGGGCGCTGCAAGATCTGTATAACAAAATCTTCCCGCATTCGGCGGATGATCTGCCGGGAGGGGATTGACGTGACGCTGCTGAATGTTCAGGGGATAACCAAAGCGTTCGGAGGCCTGGTAGCCGTCCATGATTTCAGCTTGAGCATGGATCCGGGCCAGATCGTGGCGTTGATCGGCCCCAATGGGGCGGGGAAGACGACCGCTTTCAACGTCATCTCGGGGTTTTACCGGGCCAACAGCGGGACGGTTTCCTTCAACGATCAGAACATCACCCACCTGCGGCCCGATCAAATCTGCAAGCTGGGCCTGACCCGCACTTTCCAGGTGGTGCGGCCTTTCCGCGGGATCAGCGTGCTGGATAACGTGATGATTGGCGCGTATTCCCGCACGAACGACGCCCGGGTAGCCCGGTCAAAAGCGCTCGAAACCCTGGAGTTCCTGGGGATGCTGCCTGAAGCGGGCCGCCTGGCCAGCGGGCTGCCCATCGCCGGCCGCAAGCGGCTGGAAATTGCCCGCGCGCTTGCGACGGAGCCCCAGCTGCTGCTGCTGGACGAGACCATGGCCGGCCTGCGCCCGGCGGAGACCGACGAGGTGATCGGCATGGTGCGGAAAATCCGGGAGAGGGGCACCGGGATCCTCCTGGTGGAACACGTGATGCGGGTGGTGATGTCGCTGGCGGAGCGAATTATTGTCCTCCACCACGGGGAGAAGCTGGCAGAGGGGACGCCGGACGCGATCGTCCAGAACCCCCAGGTCATTGATGCCTATTTAGGAGAAGCCCATGTTGAAGGTTGAGGGCATTGATGTTGCCTACGGCGATGTCCAGGTGCTCAAGAACGTGCACCTGGAGGTCAACGCGAAGGAACTGGTAGCGGTCATCGGCGCCAACGGCGCGGGCAAGACCACCCTGATCAATACCATTTCCGGCATTTTAAAACCGCATAAAGGTACGATTACATTCGATGGGAAGCGCATCAGCAGCATGCGGGCGGATAAGATCGTCAACGCCGGGATCGTCCAGGTGCCCGAAGGCCGGCTCCTTTTTCCCGACATGACCGTCCGGGAAAACCTGGAAATGGGTGGCTACCTGTTGAAGAACCGCCAGCAAGTTCTGCAGCGCATGGATTGGGTCTACGAGCTCTTCCCGCAGCTGAAAGAACGGGACAAACAGGCGGCGGGGACCATGTCCGGAGGCGAGCAGCAGATGGTTGCCATCGGGCGCGCGCTGATGGCCGACCCCAAATTGATCATGTTCGACGA
>JAJYJF010000161.1 GCA_021796375.1 Chloroflexota bacterium
GACAGAGTAGTGGCGTTTCATCGGATTAGTTTCCTCGCAGCTGAAAGTACCTCTTCAATCGACAATCCGTCTGAATCGATGACGACCGCATCATCCGCGGGCTTGAGCGGCGCCGCCTGGCGGGTCGAATCGATCTGATCCCGACGCTCCAGACCGCGGCGAACCTCGTCCAGCGACACCTCCTCGCCGTGCTGGATCCGTTCCTCGTAGCGGCGCCTGGTGCGCTCTTCCAGCGACGCGACCAGGTAAATTTTGAGATCCGCATCCGGCATCACCACCGTTCCGATATCCCGGCCGACCATGATAATCTTCCCGCGCTGGCCGATCCGCCGCTGCTGCCGGGTCATTGCCTGGCGCACCCCGGGGTAGGCAGATACCTGCGAGACGTAGGCTTCCACCTCGGGCTTGCGCAGCTCGCCGGTGATGTCCTCCCCATTCACCAAAAAATCAAACGCGCGCCCATCCGCCAGGGTCGGGGCGGCGATCTCGATCTGCATCTCCTGGGCCAGACGGGTCACCCCCTGTTCATCCAGGGGATCGACCTTTTTTTTCAGCACCACACAGGTCACCGCCCGGTACATGATCCCGGTATCCAGGCAGATAAAATTGAGCTCGCGAGCAAGGTTGCACGCCAGGGTAGTTTTCCCCGAAGCGGCTGGGCCATCGATGGCAATCGTGTCTGGAATGGTCATTTTCGTATCGTTTATCCAATCGTTCGTAAAGGTAACCTGCACAGCCTATGGATTCCCGCTCGAGCTGTTCAACCTTGCCCCTAAAAAGTCATCGGTCCGAGCCCAGAGCCTGACCGTCTCTTTTTGAACCGGCGCGGTCCTGAACACTGCCCAGTTGAGCCACGCGAACGCACCCATCGAATCCCATGCGGGCGTTTCGTCCCAAACAAAATCCTGGCCCGTATAAGACGCCGCCAGCTGCGGCTGATCCTTCGGCGCGGTGATCACCAGGGAGGGCTGCTGGCCCCGGGCAAGCTCGCGTGCGGACTGCGCGTTCGGGAAATTTCGGAAGAACCATGCCATCGCCGGGGAAGGCGATCCGAGGACGATCAGATCAATCGCATCTCGCCGCCCCGTTTTCCAGAAGGAAAGGTCGCCCACCGTCTCGCCCAGAAATCTTTCCTGTCTGGGGATGGGGTAGCTGGCGACCGGGTTCGCCGGGGCTTGCAGCCGCCAATCCGCCGAAGCCGCTGCTGCCGACAGCTGAAATACAGCCAGGGTAACCAACATCCCCTGCACCAGCCCCCGCCAGGCGACCTGCGGGGACCAGCCCCACCCCACGAGGACAGCCGCCGCGAGCAGCAGGATCAGCCCTCCGCCAAGCTCCAGCCCATAGATGGGGATCTCTCCCGGGGATTCCTGCCAGGCAATCAGGATCGCGGTGAATTTCAGCCAGGCGAAACCGATCCCAACCAGGGCGGCCGCCGTAAAAATACGGGTCGCCAGGCGGTCTTCCGCTTCTGCCTTTCCCAGGCCGGAGAGCCCGAGCGCCGCCAGGGTGAGGAGGGGGATTTCAACCCAACCGAGGCTGTCGGGCTGCCGCCCGGCGGGCAGGAACGCGAAGATCAAAGCCACCCCCAGCCAGATCGCCAGCCCGACCGCGCTGCGGCTGCGCTGGAGGAGACCTCGAGCGATCCCCCAAACAGCCAGGAACAGGACGAAAAGCTCATCGCCCAGCAGGGCGATAGCCATCCAGCCGGCCGGGAGGCCTCCCGGCGCAGCCCAGGATCGCACCCAGGTGGAGAGCGAGACTCCAAGGGCGGCGATTCCCTCCGGGACCATGAAGAGCAGGGTCCCGGCCAGGAGGACCACCGCCATGAAGGCGATCCCGGCGGTTTGCCAGAACTCCCTGGCGGGGGCCGAGCGGTCGGGCTCGCCTGCCGCCGGATCTGAATCCGCGGACCCGAAAAATCTGCTTTTCCGGACCAGCGCATACAGCCCGGCGGAGATCGCAAAGATGACGATCCCGGCCCAAAACTGGGGGCCGCCGAGCAGGGCCAGGCCGGCGAAAAGGCCCGCCCGTACCGGTTTCCGCTGCAAGACGTACCCGGCGGCCAGCGTCGTAAAGGCGACCGCCAGCATGGCGCTGCCGGCTTCGCGCGAGAGCGAGATCAAGACCGGGTCCAGGGCGATCAAGAAGGCCAGGATGAGCGCGGGTTTCCCGCCCAGCCGGGAGCGAAATCCTGCCGGGGCCAGGACCAGCAGGCTGCCCGCCAGCGCGGGCCACAATCTCGCCAGGAACGTGCTGCTGCCCAGCAGGAAGAAGGTCAACCCCGTCAGCTGCAGGTAGCCTGGGAAGCCGGTCAGGGCCGGGTGCTGGCCGGAAGCCAGGCCCAGCGCCTGCAGCGCCAGCGCGGCTTCAGGATCCGAGATCGGCCGCAGCCCCAGCATCAAAAAGCGCATCAGGAGCGCCAGCCCGAATGCCAGACCGAACAAAAGGTGCTCGCTGTTGATGTGGATCCGGCTCATTTCAACCCACCCCCATTCCAGGGCGCCTGCCCGACCAGGGGAGCGGCCTGCGGAACGGTATAAATCGTATCCTGGCCGGACTGGAAAGGCGCCGGAAGGTTGCGCTGGAACTTGGTTTCGTTCACCTGGTACTTGGCTCGTTCGACGGGCCCGATATAGATATAGCGGATCTGGTAGCGCTGGATAATATCCAGCGCCGTGTTCCAATCATTGGTGCTGTAAAGCGTCTGCAGGTCAGGCTGGCGCGAGCCGAAGTCCTCGGTGGTGCCGCGCCACTGGTACTCGTGGTTTAACCAGCCGAGGACGGTCGAGTAACCGCTGAGCGTCGCCAGGCGGGAGGTTTCCGAGTGGTAGCTGTCTCCAACTGCCTCGGCGATCACCCCCGGCGGCTGCTGGTCCAGCCAGCGGACCGCGGCGACGTCGTCCGGGGCGTATGTGCTCAGGTATTTATTCCCATCCAGCGTCCAGCCCTCGCCCGGCTGAAATCCGCCCGTTTTCGTCCACAAGCCCCAAACGGCGTAAGAAAGACCGACTGCGAGCAGGCATACCAGCCCGGCCCGCCAGACCAGGCCGGAAAATCTCCCCAGGTCTTCCAGGAGGACGGCAGTTCCGTAGCCCGCTGCCAGGCCCCAGAGCATCCAGGCGGTGAAGTAGAACTTGAAGATGGTGTTCATGCGCGAGCCGAACTGGTCGCGCAGGTAGAAAAACTCCGGGGCTAGCACGAGCAGCGCGCCGACCAGGACGAGCAACAGCCAGAAGGCATCCGGGCGCGGGACAGCAGGCCGGCTTGAGGCGTCCAGACCGGCAGGACCGGCCGGATCCCGGGCATCGAGGCCGTCCTCGGGCTGCCCGCGAATCCCGAGCAGGGCTGCCAGCACCAGGCCGAGAATGACAACCAGGCTGACCCAGGCGCCCGGGGCGGTCAGCCGGCCGGGAAAGGTAACGCCCTGGGCGCTGAAACCCACTAGCGAAGCGGTGATGACCTGGCCGATCGAGGCATTCCCGGCGCCCAGGTTATCCATAAAAAGGCTGCCCAGAGATGGGAGCAGGCTGGCGAGCACCCCAAACAGGATCATCGCGACCCACAAAACGGCCACCAGCCCCAGCGCGACCCCGAAGCCTCTCCCGTAGTCAGCCCGGTTCCCCTCCGCGTGAGCCAGCCGGTACCCCAGGTAGACCAAGATCGGGATCAGCAGGGTGGCGAACATCACCCAGAACTGCGTGCCGCGGGTGAAGAAGATCATGCTCGGCAGGATCCCCCCCGCCTGGGAGGAGAATCCGACATAGAACGGCAGGTATAAAATTACCCCGGCGATGCCTACCATCAACGCCAACCGGAGGAAATCCCCCAGCAGCGACCAGCGCCATCCCCCCTCGCTCACCCGGCCGAGGCTGTACGCGCCGGCCACGAGCGCGACGTAAATGGGGAAATCCCAGGTATTCAAGAATGCCAGGCTGCCCAGCAGCACGGAGGCGAGGAGAAAACCTGCCCGGTCGAACGGTAGCTCGGCCCCAAACCAGCGCGATGCGGTTTCTCTGGCAGACAGCCAGACGTTCAGGCCCAGCCCGATCATCAGCACCGCGAAAGGCATCGCCAGCACGTGCGGATGCAGATCGCTCAGCAGGTACGAAAAGAACGGGAACTCGTCGATGACCTCCACGAAGGCCCCGTTCAACTTGTAATCCGCCAGGACCCGGGATGCGCGCCACCAGGGGATGAATGAGTAGTGCGGCATCCACGAAAGCGGCAGAACGGGCGGATCTTTCAGCTCCAGCACGCCCAGCCAGCTCCAGAAGCTGGACTGCCATTTGCCGTTCACCTGGGTCCAGAAAAACCCTTTGTCGTGCAGCATTGCCAGGATGCCTTCGAGATTTCCCATCAATAAGATGAAGACCGGCGCAAACAGCGGCAGGCCGAGCGGCGCGTCCCGCCGGGCGGCTCCCCCGGCCGGGCGCCGGCGGAGGGCCAGCAGGTCGTACAGGACGCCGTAAGCGCCAACCGCGGTCAGCCCGAAGAGCAGCGCGATCCCCAGGTTGAAGCCCACCCCGCTCCCCACCGCGCTCAGGCGGATCAGCATGGTCACCAGCACATAGCCGAAGTAGTAGTAGGAGATCGCGTAACCGGAGAGCCACGGGTCGTGCGGCGGGAAGGTTGGCGATTTCAGGATGGCGTTGAGGAAAGCCAGCTCCATCGGCTTTTCGGTCCCGTCGATGGTTGGGTTGGCTGCGCGGATAACCGCCAGCAGTGCGAAGGCAGCCAGGAAGACGGCCTCGGCAGAGAAGATGTATTTTCTCCGGTCCCGGATCCACTGCCACAGCTCTCTCCATTTGCCCCACACGGCGGCGGCCGAGAAGACGGCCACCAGCAGGAGCGCCAGGAGCTCACCGCCCAGGTCGTTTTGAAGGAAACCCAGCGAACCCAGGGCCCAGAAGAGGTACCCCCATACCAGCCACCCCAGCGCCCGCGCCAGCGCGTACCCGCGGTCCGGCAGGCGCCCGAAAGTGCGGTAGGCGAGCGGGAAGGCTGCCCATCCGACCAGGGTGATGATGAGATACCAGGAGAGGAACCTGAGAACGTCCGTCATGGGCGACCGGTCTTATTTTCCCTCACCCCCCACCCCTGCTGGAAGGGGGAATGGCGCCACTACCGACACTGCACCGCAGGTGCAGGTGAGGCGCGCAAAGTGGGGGGATGGGTCATTGAGAAGCCTGCACATCACGTTCGCTGCCTTTTCATTCTGTCCGGTGCTGCCTGACCATCTATCTTTGCCTCCGCTGAATCAGCCTCCGGAAATGCGAATTCGCCGTCGGGGCCGGGTTCGAAGGCCAGCACCTGCCGGACCGCCTCCCGGTTGATCGGGCCATAGACGTGCGGGAAGAGGCCTCCCTCCGGCGCTCTTTCGTAGCGCAGCGGGACAGCCAGCTTCTCTGGATCGATCTCCAGCAGCGCCAGGCCGTGCGCGCCGCGAAAATACCGGTTGGCCGTAGCTCCAACCTGATCCCTGGTGGAGCAGTGGATGAAGCCCTCCCGGTCCAGGATATCTCCGCGGTACGCGGCAGCACCCGCCGCGGCGTTCCAGGCTGACTGCTGGGTAATGTGATATATCGGCTCCATCATCCCCGGCTGCCTTTTAGGCAGGTTCTAAGGGATCACCTCATAAATCGTTGTGTCGCCCTGGTGATAAACTGCCTTCCACAGCGTCCCGTTGCCCTGCACAAATTTAGCCAACCCTTCCGAAGGATACAGCGCTTCCTCGAGCTGGCCCACAATAATATACCGCACGTTATAAGCTTTCAGGAAGGTTTCCGCGGAACCCAGATCGGGCGTTGAATAGAAATTTCCAACCTCGTCCACGCGCGGCGCC
>JAJYJF010000162.1 GCA_021796375.1 Chloroflexota bacterium
CTGGACGTGGTCCACGGCAGGCACGAGCCCCGGAATGTTCCCATCTATATCGGGGCTACCGGCGATCAGATGATGGAAATGGCGGGCGAAATCGCGGATGGGGTGGTCCTGAACTACTGCGTCCCGCCCGAATATAACCTCAAAGCTCTCGAGCTCCTGGAGAAAGGCCTGAAAAAATCGGGACGGAAAATGGAAAACCTGGACCGCCCTCAGCTGGTGATCTGCTCGGTCGATCCGGATCACGACAAAGCCATCGATACCACGCGGGAGCTGCTCACGCAGTACCTCGCCCAGCAGCCGCATATCGCCAAAGCTTCCGGGGTATCGCAAGACGTGGTCGACCAGATTCAAAGCATCCTCGGCTGGCCGGCGACCTACGAGCAGATCCAGGCGGCGAAACACCTCGTGCCGGAGGATCTCATCCTGCGCATCTCGGCCTCCGGAACGCCGGAGGAAGCCCGGGCAAAGGTCAAGGAGTACCGCAAGAACGGCTGCACCTGCCCGATCCTGTACCCGGTCGGCGGTGACGTCCACCTTCTGATCGATACCTTTGCGCAGGCATGAAAGTCAAACAGCCAACCTCCAACCACTGCTTCGTCTGCGGCCGCGCCAATCCGGTAGGACTGCACCTGGATTTCTACGAGACCGGGCCGGGGGAGCTGGTCAGCCGGGTTAATATCCCAGATCGATACCAGGGATATCCGGGCGTCGTGCACGGTGGGATCATCGCGGCGATCCTGGACGAGGTCACCGGGAGAGTGTTTATGCAGGGTGACTCGAACCGCTTCATGGTGACCGCGAAGCTGGATCTGCGCTACCGCAAGCCGGTACCGGTGGGCCAGGACTTGATTGTCAAATCCCGGGCGATCCGCGATAATGGGAGGATCGCCCAGGCTGCGGGAGAAATTCTAAACCTTGCGGGGGAGACTCTGGCGGAAGCGGAGGCATTTTACGTTCAACCGCCGCAAGGGATGATGCCGGTGGCATCGCCGGAGGAGTGGGGCTGGCAGGTTGTCCCCGACGAGGAAAAAGAATTATGATCATCGAATACCATCGTCCGCAAACCCTTGAATCCGCGCTCCAGTTGTTGGGCAGGGATGAGCCTTTGACCCTGCCGATGGGCGGCGGTACGGTCCTGTCAAGACCGGGCCGGGAGCGGTATGCGGTTGTGGACCTGCAGGCACTGGGGCTGAACGAGATCGTATCCGAAGGGAATCTCCTACGCATCGGCGCCCTGTCTGCCCTGCAGCAGCTTTTCGAATCGGATGCGTTGCAGCCCGCCCTGCGCGCTGCGGCTCACCGCGAGACCAGTTTGAACCTGCGCCAGGTCTCCACGGTCGCCGGCACGCTGGTCGTGTCGGATGGGCGGTCGATTTTTGCTACCGCTCTGCTGGCGCTGGATGCTCGCCTGATCTGGCAGCCGCAGGATCGGGAGATCGGCCTGGGTGAATATCTTCCGCTCCGGGAGAACTTCCGGGGCGGGAGGCTCATTTCGGAGGTGCGGGTGCCATCCAATCCGAGGATCGAGATCGAAACGGTTGCCCGCTCGCCCGAAGACCGGCCTATTGTCATCGTGGCGGCAGCCAAATGGCCGTCGGGCCGGACGCGGGTAGCGGTCGGCGGTTTTGGCGCTGCCCCGATGCTGGCAATGGACGGGACGGAACCGGCCGGCGCCGTGCAGGCAGTCCGCCAGGCGTTCAGTTCTTCATCAGACCAGTGGGCGACCGCTGAGTATCGCGTGGAGGCGGCGGGAATTTTAACCGGCCGTTGCTTAGAACAGGTAGGGGTCTAATGAGGGTAACCCTTCAAATTAATGGAAAGTCCAACGAGTGGGAAATTGCTCCAGGAGACAGGCTGCTGGACGCGCTTCGCGCCCATGGAGTTTTTGGGGTCAAGGATGGCGGCTGCCGGGAAGGTGAGTGCGGCGCTTGCGCGGTCCTGCTGGATGGGCGGCCGGCGAACTCCTGCAGCATGCTGGCCGCGCAGGCCGAAGGGCACAGCATCCAGACGATCGAGGCGGTCGGCGAGCATCCCGAACAGGGCTGGAAAAAAACCGCGGGGCTGGATGTAATTCAGCAAGCTTTCGTCGAAACGGGCGCGATCCAGTGCGGGTACTGCACGCCAGCCCAGGTTCTAGCCGCAAAGAGCCTGCTGGCAAAGAACGCCAGCCCGAGCGAAGCCGAGGTCCGCGAAGCGCTCTCGGGGGTTCTCTGCCGCTGCACGGGGTATCTCAAGCCGGTCCAGGCCGTGCTGCGGGCGGCGGCTACGCTGCGTGGGGAAGCCGTGCCCTCCATCAGCGGCGCGATTCCAGCCCCCCCCGAGCTCTTCGGCGGCGGGCCGGTTGAACCCAGTGAAGATGAGATCGGCTCCGCTGATCTGGCAAATACCGGCGTGGGCGTCCTTCCGAGGGTAGTTGTTTCTCCGAAAACTCAGAACTTCCAGACCGTCGGGCGGGCAGAGGTCAAGGTCGATGCGGTCAAGCTCGTGCAGGGGAAACCTGCCTTCACGGCGGATATCGAGAAACGCGGGATGCTGGTTGCCAGAGTGCTGCACAGCCCGGTGGCGCACGCGCGCATCAAGCGGATCGACGCCGCCAAAGCCAGGGAGCTCCCTGGCGTGGCGGCCGTCCTCACCTGGCAGGATCTCCCCAGGGTGGTTTACTCGACGGCGGGCCAGTCCGATCCCACCCCCGGACCCCTGGATATGTTCTCCCTCGACAACAAGGTGCGCTTCGTCGGCGACCGGGTCGCGTTTGTCGCCGCTGAAACGGAAGAAATTGCCGATCAGGCACTCCGGTTAATTGAAGTCGAGTACGAGGAGCTGCCAGCGGTCCTGGATCCGGCGGACGCGATGAAACCCGGCGAGGTGATCCTCCACGATGAGCCGGAATATGTTAATTTTGGCGAATCAGACCCCCAGAAGAACCTGGCGGCGCAAATCCGGATTGACATCGGCAGCGTGGAGAAAGGCTTCCAGGAAGCCGACAAAATCTACGAGGCGGAATACGAGGTTCCCAAGGTCCAGCAGGCGCACATCGAACCGCATGTCGTGGTGACCTACTGGGACGAAGACGACCGGCTGGTGATCCGGACCAGCACGCAGGTACCCTTCCACGTCCGCCGGCTGATGGCGCCGGTGCTGAAGCTACCGATCAAGCGCATCCGCGTGATCAAACCGCGGATCGGCGGTGGTTTTGGCGGGAAGCAAGAGGTCTTAATCGAAGACGTGGCCGCCCACTTAACCATCGCCACGGGCCGTCCGGTGCTCTACGAGTACACGCGGGAAGAGGAGTTCACTGCCTCCCGCTCCAGGCACCCGATGCGGGTGCGGATGAAAACTGGCGTGAAGCTGGATGGGACAATCACCGCCAACGAAATGCATGCCCTGGTTGACACCGGAGCTTACGGATGCCATGGGCTTACGGTTACCGGAAATACCGGTCACAAAGCCATGGCACTGTACGTCGGCGACGGCCCGTACCGGCAGGCCCCGAATATCCGATTTTACGCGGATATCGTATACACCAACCATCCTCCAGCCGGGGCGTTCCGGGGTTACGGCGCGCCGCAGGGTTTCTGGCCTCTCGAGCGCCACATGGAGAAAATCGCCCGCGATCTGGGCCTCGATTCGATCGATTTCCGGCTGAAAAACGCTCTCCGCGCCGGGGAGCTGCATCCGTTCAGCACTGCCTGGTCGGAAGGCCGCGAGCCCAGCCCGGAGATCCTGCACACCGTCGGCCTGGAAGACTGCGTCCGGCAGGGAAAAGCCGCAGCCGGCTGGGACCAGAAGTACCGCAACCCGGCCTGGCATGAAGTCCCGGGCAAGCCGCACCTGCGGAAAGGGATCGGCATGGCGCTGGCGATGCACGGGACGGCGATCCCATACCTGGATATGGGCAGCGCCAGCATCAAAATGAACGAAGACGGCTCGTTCAACCTGCTCGTCGGAGCGACCGATCTCGGAACCGGATCAGATACCGTCCTGGCTCAGATGGCCTCCGAGGTGCTGGGTGTGCCGGTTGAAGACATCGTCGTGTACTCCTCGGACACGGATTTCACCCCATTCGATAAAGGCGCCTACGCCTCCAGCACAACCTACATCTCCGGTACCGCCGTGGTCCAGGCGGCGCAGAAGGTGGCCGATAGGCTGAGGGTGCGGGCGGCAGGCATGCTGACCGCCCGAGGGGGGGCGCCGGTCGCGCCCGAACAGATCCGGCTGGCCGGCCGCCAGGCAGCCGCACCGGATGGGCGCAACGTCACAATCGCCGAGATCGGCCGCGAGACGCTTCACTATTCCAACCAGGAACAGATCATGGGGGTCGCCTCGTACGTCTCGCCGTCCTCGCCGCCGCCCTTCGGCGCCCAGTTCGCTGAGGTGACCGTGGATATCCAGACCGGCCAGGTCAAAGTCGACCAGCTGGTGATGGCGGTAGATTCGGGGGTGATCGTTAACCCGGTCACCGCCTCCGGCCAGATTGAGGGCGGGATGACCCAGGCGCTGGGGTACGCGGTCTCTGAGGAAATGGTTTACGACGAGCGCGGTCAGGTGCGCGAGAAAAACCTGGTCGATTATCATATCTTCCGCGCCAACGAGATGCCGGCCTTGCAGACGCTGTTCATCGAGACGTACGAACCCTCTCACCCCTTCGGGGTGAAAGCCGTGGCCGAGATCCCGATGGATGGGGTTGCTCCTGCGGTCGGAAATGCCATCCTGGATGCATGCGGCGCCAGCGTGGATGCCAACCCGGTCACGCCGGAGCGCATCTGGCGCGCGCTTCGCTCCCAGGAAGCGCCTGGATCGAACGGATAACCGGATCAGAGCAATCAAGGAAGCTCACTACCGAGGGTATATGGACGCCGTTCAGGGCAGAAATCCGATCTACGTGATCGGCCATGTAAATCCGGATACCGATTCGATCGCGGCCGCCATGGGATACGCCTGGCTGCTGCACGAGCGGGATGGATTGAACACCGTGGCCGCCAGGGCAGGCGCGATCAACCCGCAGACCGCCTGGGTCTTAAAATACCTGGGAATGGAAAGCCCGCTGCTCCTGACCGATGCCTCGGCGCGCTTCGAATCTGTCGCTCGCAGGCTGGATACCTCCACCCCCAACGCGCCCCTCCAGGAAGCCTGGTCGATTGCTGCCCGGACGGGAGGGGTGGCGCCTTTGTTGAACGAGGACGGCTCCCCTTACGGCCTGCTGAATGGGAAAAGCCTGTTCGAATTTCTAACCCACCTGATCGGACCCCGCCCGCGGCAGAAGACGCTCTCCGTGGGCGAAATCATGGAGCTGCCCTGCCAGCAGGCGGCTGACACGCGGGTCCCATCCTTTCTGGCCACGAACCGGATTCGCGACTCGCTCAACCGCATCCTGCGCGAAGAACGGGACGAATTCTGGGTTCTGGACGACCAGGGCCGCTATGTGGGGATCTGCCGGCAGCGAGACGTGCTCAACCCGCCCCGCCTGCAGGTCATCCTCGTCGACCACAACGAGGCGCACCAGGCGCTGGGCTCACTGGATGAAGCCGACCTGCTCGAAATCCTGGATCACCACCGCCTCGGGAACCCATCCACCCATATCCCGATCAAATTTACCGTCGACGTGGTTGGCAGCACGAGCACGCTGGTCTCAGAGAGCACGGAAGAGGCCGGGCTGAGCGCCCCGCCCCCGCTGGCCGGGATGATGCTGGCCGGCCTGCTCTCCGACACGCTGATCCTTTCCTCCCCGACCACCACCGATCGGGATCGGGCCGCGGCCGAAAGGCTTGCCCGCTGGGCGTTCGTGACCGGCGCGAAGCTGAAAAATGAAACCATCCGGAC
>JAJYJF010000163.1 GCA_021796375.1 Chloroflexota bacterium
TTCAACGCCTCCACGCGGCTGGCCGGGGTGAGCCTCAACGCCGCCTACTCGCTGCTCGCTGCCTGGTCGCTGCGGCTGGGGGGCGTCCCGGTCATCCACGCGGCCTGCCGCTCGGCGATGGTCCCCTGCGTCCTGGGGACGGACCGCGCCCATCCCGGCACGCCTCCACCCTGCAGCAGCTGCACGGCGCAGTCCGCTGCGCTCTACGCCGGAGCGGAGGTGGTCTGGCTGGATCCCATCGTGATCCACAACATCCAGGATGACCTGCAGGACCTGAGCCTGGCGCAGCTCCAGGAGTTCCAGTTTGAGGGCATGCCGCTCGGCGAGCTGGTGACGCCCTCGGCGCGCTGGATCCTGCGGCGGGGCGAGCTGGTGGACGACGAGCCCACCCGCGCGCTGCTCCGCGGGTATATCTTCTCCGCGGCGAGCATCGCCCGCCAGTTCCGCGCCCTGCTCAAGCAGAAAGCCCCGCGCGCCCTGGTCGTGTTCAACGGTATGTTCTTTCCCGAAGCGGTCGCGCGCCAGGCAGCCATCGAGATGGGGATCCCGGCCATCACCCACGAAGTCGGCCTGCTGCCGTTCTCCGCTTTTTTCACCACGGGCGAGGCCACGGCCTACCCGCTCGACGTGCCGGAGGATTTCGAGCTCACCCCGGAGCAGGATGCCCACCTGGACGCCTACCTGGAGGAGCGGTTTCAAGGCAATTTCAGCATGGCCGGGATCAAATTCTGGCCCGAAATGCACAGCCTGGGCGACGGCTTCTGGCAGAAAGCCGCCCAGTTCCAGCAGGTGGTGCCCGTGTTTACCAATGTGGTCTTCGACACCAGCCAGGGGCACGCCAACGTCGTCTTCCCGGATATGTTTGCCTGGCTGGACTGCGTTTTAGAGATGATCCGCGCTCACCCGGAGACGTATTTCGTCATCCGCGCCCATCCGGATGAGCTCCGCCCCGGCAAGGAAAGCCGCGAGAGCGTGAGCGCCTGGGTGAAGCAGAAGTCCGTGGCGAGCCTGCCGAACGTGCTGTTCGTCGGCCCGGAGGAGCGCTTCAGCTCTTATGAGCTCATCCGGCGCTCGAAATTCGTCATGGTCTACAACTCCACCATCGGCCTCGAGGCCTCCATCCTGGGCCTGCCGGTGCTTTCGGGCGGAAAAGCCCGCTTTACCCAGATCCCGACCGTGTTCTTCCCGCGCTCGCAGCTGGCCTTCCGCCAGCAGGCGGAGACGTTCCTGGCCGCCGGCCGGCTGGAAGCCCCGCCGGAACACCGCCGGAACGCGCGCCGCTTCCTGTTCTACCAGCTGTTTTGCAGCTCGCTCCCGTTCGACCGTTTCCTCGAGGAAGACGGGGTCTGGCAGGGGTACGTGCGGCTGAAGCCGTTCGACTGGGGCGCGCTCCTGCCGGGGCAGTCCCCGGCGATGCGGGCGATCGCGGATGGAATTTTAAAGAGCAAGCCGTTTTTGATCAACCCATGACCGTATCCTGTTCGGTAATTATCCGCGCCTACAACGAGGCACAGCACCTCGAGAAGCTGTTTACCGGCCTCGCCCGGCAGAGCCTGGCTGATTTCGAGATCATCCTGGTCGATTCGGGCTCGACGGATGCGACCGTCGAGATTGCCTCCCGGGCCGGCGCCCGGATCGTCCGCATCAAGCCGGGGGAGTTCACCTTCGGCCGCTCGCTGAACCGGGGCATCGCCGCAGCCACCGCCGGCCTGGTGGTGATAGCGAGCGCCCACGTTTATCCGGTCTACCCGGACTGGCTCGAGCGGCTGCTCGATCCATTTTCAGACCCGGCGACCGCGGTCACCTACGGGAAACAGCGCGGCGGCGAGACCACCCAATTTTCGGAGGAACAGATCTTCTTCCGCTGGTATCCGGATGAATCGCAGCCTCGCCAGCCGCATCCCTTCTGCAACAACGCGAACGCGGCCATCCGGCGCAGCCTGTGGGAGAAGCACGCCTACGACGAATCCCTGCCCGGCCTGGAAGACCTGGCCTGGGCGCGCTGGGCATTCGAGCAGGGCCAGCGCATCGTCTACGTGCCGGAGGCGGAGATCATCCACGTCCACCACGAGACGCCCCGCGGCGTTTACAACCGCTATCGGCGGGAGGGCATGGCTTTCAAGCAGATCTACCCGCAGGAGCAGTTTCACCTAGCCGATTTCATCCGCCTGTTTACCGGCAACGCCTCGAGCGATCTCCGCGAGGCGGCCCGCCAGAAGCGCCTCGCGCGCAGCTGGAGAGGGATCCTCTGGTTTCGCTGGATGCAGTTTTGGGGCACGTACCAGGGCTACCGGCAGTCCGGGCCGCTCACCTGGCAGCTCAAGCAGGCGTTTTACTACCCGGGCCAGGGCGGGACCGGGGAAGCTGCCCGGCGGGAAGTCGCGCCGATCGAGTACCCGGAACGCTGAGCCGCCTTCCCGGGTTCCCACCCCCGGGAGGATCATCTTTCTTTCTATTCTGCTCGCCACGTGAGGTTCAGGATGCCGAAGATCACCGCGCTGGTTCCGATGCGCCACCAATCCGAGCGGGTGCCGGGGAAGAATTACCGGTTCCTGGCCGGCCGGCCGCTGTTTCATTACATTCTGGAAACCCTGCTCGCCTGCCCCGAGATCGACCAGGTGGTGGTGGATACCGACAGCCCGGAGATCCTCTCCGGCGCCGCCGAGCATTTCCCCCGCGTCCGGACGATCGTCCGCCCGGAGCACCTGCGCGCCGGGACGATCCCGATGAATGAGATCCTGCTCCACGACACGGCCCTCTTCCCGGCTGACCTGTACCTGCAGACCCACAGCACCAACCCGCTGCTGAAACCGGAGACGATCTCGCGGGCCATCCGGGAGCTGACGGAGAAGGCCCACGCATACGATTCGCTGTTCGGGGTCACCCGCGTCCAGACCCGCCTGTGGGACGCGCTGACCCGGCCGATCAACCACAACCCGGCGATCCTGCTGCGCACCCAGGACCTCCCGCCGGTTTACATGGAAAACTCCTGCCTGTATCTCTTCTCCCGCCCCATCCTGGAAGCGCGCCGGAACCGGCTGGGCGAGCGCCCGTTGATGTTCGAGATCGACCCGGCGGAAGCCTGGGATATCGACAACGAGCTGGGCTTTTCAATCGTTGAGTTCTTGATGAAGCAGCGCTCCCGGTGACCGGCCGTTCGGCTGGTATAATTTCTCGAGCCAAAGCGATGAAACCTACCATCTTGATCACTGCGCCATACATGCTGCCCTTCATGGGCCGCTTTCGTCCCCTCCTGGAAAGCTACGGGCTGGAGCTGCTGCTGGTCCCCGAGGTCCGCGAGCGGCTTGAGGAGGAGCAGATTCTGGCTTACGCCGGGAAGTTCGACGGCACCCTGTGCGGCGATGACCGCTACACGCCCCGCGCGCTGGAAGCCTGCGCGCCGCGGCTGAAGGTGATTTCCAAGTGGGGCACCGGAATCGACTCAATCGACCGGCCGGCGGCCGAGCGGCTTGGAATCCGCATCTGCAACACCCCCAACGCGTTCACCCAGCCGGTGGCCGATACGGTGCTGGGCTACCTGCTGGCTTACGTCCGCCGCCAGCCCTGGATGGACCGGGCGATGAAGGCCGGATCCTGGGAAAAGCTTCCGGGCAAGACGCTGGCCGAATGCACGCTGGGAGTGGTCGGGGTCGGAAACGTCGGCAGAGCCGTCCTGGCGCGCGCGAAAGCTTTTGGCGCCACCCTGCTCGGCAACGACATCCTCCCGATCGACCCGGCGTTCCTGGAGGAGAGCGGGGTGCGCATGGTGAGCCTGCCCGAGCTGCTCGCCCGGTCGGATTTTGTCAGCCTGAACTGCGACCTCAACCCGACCAGCTTCCATCTGATCAATCGCAAAACCCTCTCCCTCATGAAACCGTCCGCCGTGCTGCTCAACACCGCGCGCGGCCCGATCGTAGACGAGGCCGCCCTGGTGGAGGCGCTGCAGTCCGGCCGGATCGCCGGAGCCGCCCTGGACGTGTATGAAACCGAGCCGCTGCCTGCCACCAGCCCGCTGTTAAAAATGGACCAGGTGATGCTGGCAGCCCACAACGCGAATTCCAGCCCCGTGGCTTGGGAGCGCGTGCACGCCAATACCATCCACGGGCTGCTGGAGACGCTGGGAATCCCCCATCCCGAGCTGGCCGCCAGGATGGAAAGCAGCCGTACCTGAGAGGAGCTTCAAAATGGCACTAACCAGACCGCGGGTCATGTTGATTACCGGCGCGGCGGGGGGCGTAGGCCGGGCAACCGTCCAGGTATTTCATCAGGCCGGGTGGAAGGTCATCGGCGTCGACCGCTCCGATTTTGGCGAGACGTTCCCCCAGGACGGGCGCTTCATCCGGGCGGATATCTCCGACCCGGCGGGGCTGAACGGCGTTTACGAGCAGGCGCACGGCTTCACCGACTGCCTGGACGCGGTGGTCAACAACGCCGCGGTGCAGATCTCCAAGCCGCTGCTCGAGACGAGCGTAGAGGAATGGGATCTGACCATGGCCTCCAACCTGCGCTCGGTCTTCCTGGGGACCAAGCTGGCCTATCCGCTCCTCAAAGCGGCCGGGGGAGGGGCCATCGTCAACGTTTCCTCGGTGCACGCGGTGGCGACCTCGGTCAACATCGCGGCGTACGCCGCCAGCAAGGGCGGGCTGCTCGCCCTCACCCGCGAGCTGGCGATCGAGTTTGCCCCGGATCACATCCGCGTGAACGCGATTCTCCCCGGCGCGGTCGATACGCCCATGCTGCGCGCCGGCTTGAGCCGCGGGCAGCATGCCGGCGGGACCATGCTGGACCGGCTGGAAAACCTGGCCCGCAAGACGGTTATGGGCCGGGTCGGCGAGCCGGAAGAAATCGGCCGCGCGATCTACTTCCTGGCGGACGAAACCCAATCCTCCTTTATGACCGGCCAGGCGGTGATCGTCGACGGCGGGGCGACCGCCAGGCTGAGCACGGAATGACCGCCGTGCGAGAGACGCTGAAGACCCATCTGCCCGCCCCGGCCGCCAACGCGATCCGGGTCAGCCGGGATGCGCTCAACCGGGCCAGCCAGTGGCCGGCGGCCACGTTCCATCCCTGGCGGCGCGAGAGCATCCAACAACTGGCCGCGTTCAAAGATAAGCACCGGGGCCAGCGCTGCTTCATCATCGGCAACGGGCCCAGCCTGAAGCAGACCGACCTCTCCCATCTAAAAAACGAGCTAACCCTGGGGCAGAACCGCATCTACCTGGCTTTCCCGGAGATGGGTTTTTCAACCAGCTATTATCTCTCGGTGAACGACCTGGTGATCGAGCAGTGCTCCCAGGAAATACAGGCTCTCAGCATGCCGCGCTTCGTTTCCTGGCGCGCGCGCAAATGGCTGAGGCCGCAGGAAAACCTGTTTTTTATCCACACCACCTACACCGGCGAAAAGTTTGCGCGCGACGCGCGCGAGCGAGTCTGGGAAGGCGGCACAGTTACCTACACCTCTTTACAGGTTGCCTACTTCCTGGGCTTCTCCCAGGTGATCCTCGTGGGCGTGGATCATAATTACGTCACCCAGGGAAAGCCAAACGCCACGGTTGTTTCCCAGGGGGATGACCCCAACCATTTCCACCCCGGTTATTTCGGGAAAGGGTTCCGCTGGCAGCTCCCGGACCTGGTCCAGTGGGAAGACGCCTATCGCCTGGCCCGCCGGACCTACGAGGCCGACGGCCGCGAGGTGCTGGATGCCACCGTGGGCGGCAAGCTGACGGTTTTTCCCAAGGTGGAGTACGGCAGCCTGTTCAAGTGATGTCGCTACCCAGAGTCTCGATCGTCACCCCGTCGTA
>JAJYJF010000164.1 GCA_021796375.1 Chloroflexota bacterium
TGCGAAGGCGGCGTGTCGGACGGCACCCACATGCACCTCGCCCGGCGGTATAACGGCGTGTGGATCGCGGCGGATGGGCCGGTGCCGTTCAACCTGGACGGCTGGATCACCAGCGGGGATGGGATCGAATACGACGGGTTTTTAAAGAAGAATGGGCAAAGCATCGAAGCATGGAATGGCCGTACCACGGCGAATCAGATCCAGCGCTAGGGCAAGGCAGATCCGGCGGCGCCGGAATATCACCCATTTTAGCCTGGCGCTGATCGCCGCGCTGTTTGTCAGCTCGTGGAGCTACCGCACCGCGAGCGATCAAACGCTGATGGAACCAGCCGCGGTTGAGGCAGCCGGGTTAGCGACGCCCGCGCCTCTGGCCGCGACCCCAACTGGCGCACCGATCGCGGTCACGGCGAGCACGGCGGGTCCCGCCGGGGAGGGGAGCGCCACCCCGGAGAGCCGCGCCACCTTGGCCCTGCCCGCCCCCACCAGCACACTGGTCCCGGAGATCGTCCTCCCCAGCCTTACCCCTACCCTCCCCCCGGCAGACGTGCAGGGGGGCAGCGTCCCACCCGCGCTCGAGACGCCCGCCCAGGGCAATCGCCAGCCTCCCATCCTTTACTACACGCAGTCCGGCGACACCCTGGACGCCGTTGCCGTGCGCTTTGGCGTCCTGCCGGGCGAGATCCACTCGAACGTGCAGGTCCCCGCGAAAGCCTTCATCTCGCCGGGCACCCTGCTGATCATCCCGCACGTCCTGGGGCAGGCGACCAGCAACCACGCCCTGCTGCCCGACAGCGAGCTGGTCTATTCGCCCACCGCGGTCGATTTTGATATCCGCAGCTTCGTGCAGAAGGCGGGCGGCTTCCTCTCAACCGACGGAGGCCGGCAGTACATGAGCGATACGGGCTGGACCAGCGGCGCCGATATTGTCCAGCGCGTCGCGACGGAGAACTCGATCAACCCGCGCCTGCTGCTGGCGCTGCTCGAGCTGCGCGCGCATTGGGTGACCGGGCAGCCGTCCAACCTGGCCGAGCAGTACTACCCGATCAACGCCAACCTGGATGCGCTGCATAAGGGAATCTACTACCAGCTCACCTGGGCAGTCACCCAGCTGCAGGTCGGCTACTATTCCTGGCGCGAAGGCCTGCTGACCAGCATCACCTATCCGGACGGCGCCACCCGCCGCCTGGCCCCCGATCTGAACGCCGGCACCGTGGCGCTCCAGTACCTGTTTTCCAAGATTGAAAACGAGCCGCAGTGGAATGCAGACCTCTACGGGGCAAACGGCTTTGAGAAGGTGTACAACAACCTGTTCGGCAGTCCCTGGCTGCGCGACCAGTCGATCGGAAGCCTCTTCCCCCCGAACCTCACCCAGCCCACCCTAACCCTGCCTTTCGTGGTCGGCCAGCTGTGGAGCTTCACCGGCGGCCCGCATTCCGCCTGGATCCCCGACGACAACGGGGGCTGGGCAGCCCTGGACTTTGCGCCGGCAACCGATAAGTCGGGCTGCGGGGTTTCCGACGTCTGGGCGGTAGCGCCCGCGGCCGGGCTGGTCGTCCGCTCCGGCAACGGGGTGGTGATGATCGACCTGGACGGGGACGGGCACGAGGAGACGGGCTGGGATTTCATGTTTTTGCACATCGCCACCGAGGGAAGAGTCCCGCTGGGCAAATGGGTCAACGCCGGCGATCTGATCGGTCATCCCTCCTGCGAAGGCGGAGAGGCAACCGGCACGCACATGCACATCGCGCGCAAATACAACGGCGAGTGGATCGCCGCCGACGGCCCCCTGCCCTTCACCATGAGCGGCTACGTGGCCCACAGCCTGGGCAAACCTTACGAGGGCTACCTCACCCTGGGCAGCCAGAAGGTGGTGGCCTGCCCATGCGGCTCGTACGAGACCCGGATCACCCGGACGAGCAGCGCGCCGTAAACCCATTCTCCCAGCCGAAGCGCCAGACCGGAGGGGGAAGCGGCCCGGCTGGCTGAGTTCGATTCCCCAGGACCGGTCCCGATTTGGGGTTACAATTCGAGCAGCCTCAGAACACCTGAAGCAAACTACTCATTGTTACCGCTTACCGGTTGAGGGACCACTTTGCTAACGAAGCGCCTCATCATCCTCTTGATCGCCACCTGCCTCCTCGCGGCTGCCTGCGCGCCGCTCGAGCCGCTCCCCGCTGAGGCCAGCCAGCCGACGGCTTTGCCCGCCGCCCCCGTCCTCCACGCGACCCCCTCCATCACCCCGCTGCCAACCCGGCCGCCGTACCTCCCGGGAACCCTGGTGAACTACACCGCCCAACCTGGAGACACGCTTAAGCTGCTCGCCGTCCGTTTCAATACCACCCAGGCCGAAATCCTGGCTCACAACCCGGGCATCCGGGCGGACGTGACCACGCTGGCGCCCGGACTGGCGATGAAGATCCCCATTTACTACCAGCCGTTGTGGGGCTCTCCATATCAAATCCTGCCGGATGAGCTGTTCGTCAACGGCCCGGCGCAGGTCGGATTTAACTCCGGGGAGTTTATCTCCAGCCACCCCGGGTGGTTGAGCAGCTACCGGGGCCCGGCCGGCACCAATGTCTACTCGGCCGGAGAAATTGTCGATATGGTCTCCCGCGATTATAGCGTCAGCCCGCGCCTGCTGCTGGCGCTGCTCGAGTTCCAGAGCCAGGCGCTGAGCAGCCCGGCAGCACCCGAGGGCCGCCTGGAGGCCCCGCTGGGACAGCACGCCCCAGGCTATACCGGGCTGTACCTGCAGCTGATCTGGGCCGCCAATGCCCTCAACAACGCCTACTACGACGACCTGGCGGGCCGGGTGACGACCATCGCGCATCTGGACGGCACCCTGGAACGGCCCGATCCCTGGCAGAACCCGGCCTCGGTTGCCCTGCAGGTCTATTTCTCCCAGTACCTCAGCGGCAGCGCCTACAGCCAGGCGATTGGCCCGGATGGGTTTGCCGCGGTCTACGCGCGGTTGTTTGGCAACCCCTGGCAGAACCGCCACCCGCACATCCCCGGGGATCTCCAGCAGCCGGCATTCCAGTTCCCCTTTGAGCCGGGCAAAATCTGGGCGTACACGGGCGGCCCGCATACCGGCTACGGGATCTCGGGCGCGCCTTTCGCGGCCATCGATCTCGCGCCGCCCTCGACGGCCTCCGGCTGCATCCCCAGCGGGGAATGGGTGACGGCGGTGGCGGACGGTGTCGTGGCGCGGGCCGAGGATGGGCTGGTCGTCCTGGACCTGGACGGCGACGGTGACGAGCGCACCGGCTGGGATATCATCTACCTGCACGTCATCCACGACGACAGCATCGCCAAGGGCCTGGTGCTCCACGCCGGCGACCGGATCGGCCACCCCTCCTGCGAGCGCGGGGAGGCCACCGGAACGCACGCGCACATCGCCCGGAAATACAACGGCGAGTGGATCGAAGCGGGTGGGATCATCCCGCTCAATTTCGAGGGCTGGGTCGTGCATGCCGGGAGCGCCGCTTACGAAGGCACCATGGTCAAGAACGGGCGGACGGTGACCGCCTGCACCTGCTCGGATCACAACGCGATGGTCCAGCGGGGACAGTGAGTGGAGATTGGAGATTTGTGATTGGGGAATAGCGATCAGGCGACTGGGGGATTGGGAATCCGAATTGCCGAATCTCCCAACTTCCCAATTCCCATTCACGGTTCACCGTTCACGAATTTCCTGCCCCCATTCACTGCTCGCCACTCACCTTCTCCCCGACATTTGACGAATTGGCGGGCGGGGATATAATTCCAACCTGACCGGCTTCCGGGAACCGCGGGAATCGATGCCTTCTGGGTGGAAAACCGCCGGAGCCGCTCAATCTCAAGACCGACTCGAGGATTGGCATGTACAAGACGCATACAGCGGGTGAGCTGCGATCGAACAATATCGGCCAGGCGGTGACTCTGGCAGGCTGGGTCCATCGGGTGCGCGACCACGGCGGGGTTAAATTCATCGACCTGCGCGACCGTTTCGGACTGGTCCAGGTGGTCGCCAACCCGGATGCCGGGGCGGCATACCAGGTGGCGGAGGATCTCCGCTCGGAATGGGTGATCCAGGTGGTGGGCGAGGTCCGCCGCCGGCCAGCCGGAAACGAGAACCCGAATCTGCCGACCGGCGAGGTCGAGGTCGTCGCGCGCGAGATCCTGGTGCTCAACCCCTCCAAACCCCTGCCCTTCATGGTCAGCAAGGACGAGGACGTGGACGAGAACCTCCGCCTGCGCTACCGCTACCTGGACCTGCGCCACGAGCGCATGCAGCGCAACCTGGAGCTGCGCCACAAGGTGACGCTGTTCATGCGCCAGTACCTCGACGGCAGGGGTTTTCTCGAGGTCGAGACGCCCGTCCTCTTCAAAACCACCCCGGAAGGCGCCCGAGACTACCTGGTGCCCTCGCGCTACTACCCCGGCCAGTTTTACGCGCTGCCCCAGAGCCCCCAGCAGCTCAAGCAGCTGCTGATGGTCGCCGGGATCGAGCGCTACTTCCAGATCGCGCGCTGCTTCCGCGACGAAGACCTGCGCGGCGACCGCCAGCCCGAGTTCACCCAGCTGGACCTGGAGATGTCGTTCGTCACCCGCGATGACGTCCTCGAGCTGGTCGAAGGCCTGTTCACCGCGCTGGTGCCGGCGGTCGCGCCGTGGAAGCGCCTGCTGGCCTCCCCCTGGCCGCGGCTGACCTACACCGAAGCTATGGAGCGCTTCGGCACCGACAAGCCGGACCTGCGCTTCGGCCTCGAGCTGAGCACCGTCTCGGATATCTTCGCCTCGAGCTCGTTTATGGTCTTTGAAGATACGCTCAAATCCGGCGGGGTGATCAAGTGCCTGGTCGTCCCCGGCTGTGCCGAGTACACGCGCAAGCAGGTCGACGAGCTGACGACCTTCGCCAGGGAGCAGGGCGCCAAGGGCCTCGCCACGCTGGCGCTGGCGCCCGAAGGGGTGCGCGGCACCGCCCAGAAGTTTATTTCCGCCGGGGAAGTGGCCGCCCTCCAGGAGCGGACCGGCGCGAAGACCGGCGACCTGGTGCTCTTCGTGGCGGACCAGAAACCCGTCGCCAACCGCGCGCTGAGCGCCCTGCGCCTGCTCTTCCGCGACCGCCTCAACCTGGCGGATAAAGACGTGATGGGCTTCGCCTGGGTGATCGACTTCCCGATGTTCGAGTGGAACGAGGAGAACCAGAAGTGGGACGCCGCCCACCACCCCTTCACCATGCCGAAGCTGGAAGATCTGCCCAAGTTCGACACCGATCCGGCCGGGATCCTCTCGGATGCCTACGACATGGTCTGCAACGGCTACGAGCTGGCTTCCGGATCCATCCGGATCCACCGGCGCGACATCCAGTTTAAGATCTTCCAGCTTCTCGGCCTGAAGGACGAAGAGATCCAGGCCAAGTTCGGTCACATTCTCGAGGCATTCGAGTTCGGGGCGCCGCCGCACGGCGGCATGGCCCCCGGGATCGACCGGTTCGTGATGCTGCTGGCCGACGAGCCCAACATCCGCGAGGTGATCGCCTTCCCCAAGAACCAGGCCGCGCGGGACGTGATGGCCGATGCGCCCTCGCCCGCCGAGCCGAAGCAGCTGAAAGAGCTGCACATCCGCGTCGCCGAGCCCGAGGCGGAGAAAAAGGCCTGAAAAACGAAGCTGCGCTCAGGACGCTGAGGTGAAAAATATCGCGAGTTACTCCCTTGGCGCCCTGAGCGGATTCATTTTCTTCCGATGAGTGAGAGCGAGGTTATCTCCAGCACGCCAGCGCCGCGCACGCGGACCAGCCTGGCCGCAAACCTGCGT
>JAJYJF010000165.1 GCA_021796375.1 Chloroflexota bacterium
CCGCGCTCACCGGGTCTCCGCGCACGGCCAATGTGGTCGCCCAGCAGCCGTCGAAGCTGCTGATCGTTCCCGCCGGGGTGCTGCGGCAGATGATGGCCGACCCGCAGATCAACCGCATCTTCATGACCAAACTGGCCGAGCGCATGCTGCGCGTCAACATGATCGACCTGCCGCGCTACGCCGGTCTCGACCAGAGGGCGCTGCGCGACCTTCGGACCCCGGAAAATACGCCGGCCTCATGAGGGTGCATTTCAATTCGATGCTGTTGGCGAACCTCGTTTGAGAATTTTAGACTTGCATTGGCTCTTCGAACCTATCCCCCCAACCCCCATCCCTGACTCCTCGCAAAAAACGCTCGGAGGCCCTGCGGGCAGGGAAGGGGGAGGACTCGATTTCTCCCCTTCCCTCGCGCGGCGCCCCGGATGTTCTGTTCCGGCCTTAGGGAAGGGGCCGGGGGTCAGGTCCGTTGCGGGATTTCGTCAACAGCATTTCAATTTTGTGGCCATTTTCAGGTTCCGGCGGGTAGTAGGGGCGGTTCGCGAACCGCCCTTCCGGCGCGGGCCAGGATCGTTTCCCGCAGGAGGCAAATGCACCCGCCTCACGGGCGCAAAGGGATGATTTGACCTGACCCCCTCTGCCTCCTTCGGCTCTAGGGAAGGGGAGAAAGCCCGCCCCCTGCCCGAGCGCAGCGATAGAGCCGCGCAGCGCCCGCACAGGCCGCTGGCCCTGCGGCTTCTGTTCCGGGCAGGGTGGGTCGGGTCTTTAACTGAAGAGAGTTTACAAGAAGCTACTGATGGCAACCATTGAACTCTTCCGCAATTCGATCGATACCCAGAACTACCCTGCCGGCTCGGTGATCTTCCGACAGGGCGACACAGGCGAGCTGATGTACGCCGTGCAGGAAGGGACCGTGGAGATCCGCCTGGGCGAGCGGGTGATCCAGACGCACGGCCCCGGGGACATTTTTGGCGAGATGGCCATTATCGACAATCAGCCGCGCAGCGCCACCGCCGTCGCCGCTACGGACTGCCGCCTGGTACCGATCGACGAGCACCGCTTCATGTTTCTGGTCCAGCAGACCCCGTTCTTTGCCATCCAGGTGATGCGGGTGATGGCCGACCGGCTGCGCCGCCTGATGTCCGCCTGAGGCAGCCAGGCGGCGAGCCCTGCCCTGCGGGGGCGGCCGGCTATAAAAGGTTTGAGATATGGAATCAATTGCGGCCTACATGCCGATGGACCGGCGCAGCGCGCTTCTGGAGGGGAAGCCGCTGCCCGAGCGCACCTGGGGCACTGCTTTATTCGCAGATATTTCCGGATTCACCCCGCTGACCGAAGCGCTGGCCCGCGAGCTGGGTCCCCAGCGCGGCGCCGAAGAGCTGACCCGCCACCTGAACCGCGTCTACGACGCGCTGATCAACGACCTGTCGCGCTACCGCGGCTCGGTGATCGGTTTCAGCGGGGACGCCATCACCTGCTGGCTGGACGGCGATAACGGCGCGCGAGCGGTGGCCTGCGCGCTGGCCATGCAGGCGGATATGCAGCAGTTTGCCGCGGTCAGCATCCCTTCCGGAAAGACCATCTCGCTGGGGATGAAGGTGGCGGTTGCCACCGGGCCGGTGCGCCGCTTCCTGGTTGGCGATCCGGATATCCAGCGGGTGGAGGTCCTTTCCGGGAAGACGCTCGAGGTGCTGGCGGATGCCGAGCACCAGGCCGAGAAGGGGGAGATCATCCTGAGCCCGCCCACGCTCGAAGCGCTCGGCGCCGGGGTGCGGGTCTCCTCCTGCCGGTCAGACGATCACGGCCGGACCTACGGGCTGGCCGCCGGGCTGGAAACCGCCGTGGCCGAGAACCCCTGGGCGCCGGTCCCGGATGGGGCGCTTCCGGAGGAGACGGTGCGCGCCTGGCTGCTCGCCCCGGTGTATGACCGGATCCGGCGCGGCCAGGGGGATTTCCTCGCCGAGCTGCGGCCGGCGGTGGGCCTCTTCATCCGCTTCCTGGGCATCGACTTCGAGAACGACGAGGCGGCTGGCGAAAAGCTGGACCGGTTCATCCGCACCGTCCAGCGCATCATCGACCGCTATGAAGGATTCTTGATCCAGCTTACCGTGGGAGACAAGGGCAGCTATCTGTATGTTGCGTTCGGCGCGCCGTGCGCCCACGAGGACGATGCCCTCCGGGCGGTTTCCGCGGCGGTCGACATCCGCGATCAGGCGCAAACCCTGCCCTTCATCACCAGCTTGCAGGTGGGGATCAGCCAGGGGCGCATGCGCGTCGGCGCTTACGGCGGCTCGATCCAGCGCACCTACGGCGTGCTGGGAGACGCGGTCAACCTGGCCGCCCGCCTGATGCAGGCTGCCGCCCCGGGGAGCATCCTGGCCAGCCAGTCGATCCGCCAGGCAGCCGGCGACCGCTACCGCTGGGACGCCCCATTCGACCTGACGGTCAAAGGAAAATCGGCCCCGGTGCGGGTTTGCACGCTCGCCGGGCTGGCTGCCGGGGCGCAGGAGGCGGCCTACCAGCTGCCCATGGTCGGCCGCAGGGCAGAGCTGGCCCTGATCGAAGAGAAGCTGGACCAGAGCCGACTGGGGCGCGGCCAGGTGCTGGGGATTACCGGGGAAGCCGGGTTGGGCAAATCCCGGCTGGTGAGCGAGGCGGTCCGCCTGGCTCGCGAGCGGGGTCTGAAAGACTGCAAGGGCGAGTGCCAGTCGTATGGGGCCAACATCAGCTACCTACCCTGGGGCGCGGTCTGCCGGGCGCTGTTCGGGCTGGACGCATCCCAGCCGGCCGAGCAGCAGCTCGCGGCCCTTCAGGCGCATGTGGCAAGCGTCCTCCCCGAGCTGCTCCCCCGCCTGCCGCTGCTCGGCGGCCTCCTCGACCTGGCCATCCCCGAGAACGACCTGACCCAATCGCTCGACCCGAAAATCCGCAAGTCCTCCCTGGAGGCGATGCTGGCCGATTACATCCGCGCCCAGGCCCGTTCGACCCCCCTCCTGATCGTCATCGAAGACCTGCACTGGATCGATCCCCTGTCGCTCGACCTGCTGGAAGCCGTCAGCCGGGCCATCTACAACCTGCCGGTGGCGATCCTGCTGGCCTACCGGCCGCCTGACCCGCAGGAGACGCAGTTGGCCCGCCTGGCGCGCCTGCGCTACTTCAGCGAAACCCGCCTCACCGCCTTTTCGCCGGAAGACGCCGGCCGCATGATCCGCCTCAAGCTGGAGAAGCTGTTCGGCCCCGAGCTGCCCGCGCCGGCGGAGCTGGTCAGCCGGGTCGTGACCCGCTCGGAAGGCAACCCCTTCTATATCGAGGAGCTGCTCAACTACCTGAAGGACCTGGGCGTCGACCCCCAGGACCTGCGCGCGCTCGAGCGGCTGGAGCTGCCTACCAGCATGCACAGCCTGATCCTCACCCGCATCGACCAGCTGACCGAGACCCAGAAGATCACCATCAAGATCGCCAGCGTGATCGGGCGCATCTTCAAGGCGGCGGCGCTGTGGGAGGCTTACTACCAGCTCGGCAGCCCCGAACAGGTCCTGGCCGACCTCCAGCGCCTGAACCGGTTGGACCTGACCCTGCTGGATCCTCAGCCCGAGCTGACCTACTTTTTCAAGCACATCGTCACCCAGGAAGCCGCCTACCAGAGCCTGCCGTTCGCCACCCGCGCCGTGCTCCACGAGCAGATCGCGCTGTACACCGAGAAAAAAACCGCCGGCTCACACCAGCCGCCGCTGGACCTGCTGGCCTATCACTACAGCCGCAGCGAGAACCTGCCCAAAAAATGCGAATATCTGCTGAAAGCCGGCCGGGCGGCTCAAAAAGAGTATGCCAATTCCGCCGCGATCGATTATTACGAGCAGGTCCTGCCGCTGGTCGAGGAAGCCGAGCTGGCTGCCATCCGGATCCAGCTCGGGCGCGTCCTCGAGCTTGTCGGCCGCTGGGACGGCGCGGTAGAAGCCTACACCCAGGCGCTGGAGCAGGCCTCCCGGGTTGGGCAGGCGCGCGTGGCTGCCGAGTGCCAGGACGCGCTGGGGGAGCTTTTCCGCAAGCGCGGGCGTTACGAAGAGGCCCTCCGCTGGCTGGGAGAAGCTCGCGCGGCCAGCCAAGCGCTGGATGACCGCGCCGGGCTGGCGGTCGTCCTCCAGCATACCGGGTCGCTCCTGGCGCAGCGCGGGAGCTACGCGGAGGCGCGCAAGGTTTACGAAGAAGGTCTCGCCATCCAGCGCGGGCTGGACAACCGGCGCTCCATCGCCAACCTGCTCAGCAACCTGGGGATCGTGGCCCGCTTCCAGGGGGACACCGCCCTGGCGCGCCAGCTCCACCAGGAGAGCCTGGCGCTGCGGCGCGAGCTCGGCGACCGCTGGGCGATCGCCGTCTCGCTGAACAACCTGGGCAACGTGATGCTCGACCAGACCGACCTGCCCGGCGCGCGCGCCATGCTGGAAGAGGCGGTCGCCCTGCACCGCGAGGTGGGCGACCCGTATTACATCGCCAACACGGTGAACAACCTGGGCAACGTCCTCCGCGCCCAGGGCGACTATCCCGCCGCCTTCCAGCTTTATAAGGAAAGCCTCGAGATCAACCGCGAGCTGGGCGACCGCTGGATCATTGCCTACCTGCTGGAGGATCTGGGCTGCCTGGCGGCGCTGGAAAACCAGCCCGAGCGGGCGTTCAAGCTGGTTGGGGCTGCCTCGGCGCTGCGCGAAGCCATCCACGCCCCGCTCTCACTCTCCGAGCAGATCAAGCTGGACGCCCTGCTTGGGCCGGCCCACCGGGTGCTGTCCGAGCAGGACCAGGTCCGCTGGCTGAATGCCGGCCGGAACACCCCGCTCGAGGAGATCCTCGACCAGGCGCTCGCGCATGGGTGAGGCAGGGTCAGGCATGCAAGCCGCGGTAACCGCCATCGTGGAAAGCTTCGACTTACCGGTAGAGATGGGGACAGAATGGTTTTGTTCTGCGTCCAGACGAGAAAGAATGATTCTTCCGCAGGGGCGGCCTGATCAGGCCGCCCCCACGCGCTGGATGGACCAGAGTTTTCATATATAAGAGGAAAATGTTCCAGGTTACTGTTTCCGTGTTTGAGAGGTGTCCATTATGAGCGAGAAACCCAATCCACCGCCGTATACCGGCGATATTGCCCGCGCCAGCCGCGACCCGGCCCGCGAGTATACGGCCGAGAACCAGGAGATCGCCTTCACCGCGGAGCAGGACGCCATCTGGGCGGACCTGTACGCCGGGATCCACCGGCCGTATCTGCTTGAGCATCTCTGCCGCGAGTTCCACCGCGGGCTGGACCTGCTGCGGCTCGACCCGCTGCACATCCCGACCCTGGCATCTCTTAACGAGCACATCCAGCCGCGCACCGGGTGGCGGATCGAGCGCACCGTGGTGCGCTACACCCCTGCGGACGAATGGTACCAGAAGTTCGCCCGGCGGGTCTTCCTGATTACCGATTACCTGCGCGCGCGCGACCAGATGGAGTTTACCCCCGAGCCGGACATGTTCCACGACATCTTCGGCCACCTCCCCTACCTGACCCAGCCCTTCTACGCGGCCCTCGAAGAAAGGTTCGCTCCGGCCTACCTCAAGGCCACCCAGGAGGAGCGCGAGGTGATCAAGCGCCTGGCGTGGTATTCGACCGAGTTCGGCCTGGTCATCGAGGACAACCGCTTCAAGGTGTTCGGCGCGGGGACGATCTCCGGGCGCAGCGAGCTGGCCAACACGATCATGGAGTTTTACCGGCTGAGCCGGGATAACGTGATCGACTTCACCGGGGATG
>JAJYJF010000166.1 GCA_021796375.1 Chloroflexota bacterium
CAGGAGCAGGATCTGACCTTGGCTATAGTCTTTGAACACCGGAGCAGTTGTTTTCTTAGGCATGCTCCGATTGAATCACATTCCCAATAAACCTGAAAGGGGCTGCCTCGACTTTTGAGACAGCCCCGTTGCTTAATTTTTCTTCTTTCCTGCTCCCGGAGCGGGATCTGGCTAGCTGCCCAGGTTGAAGGTAAACCAGGGCTGGTCCGGGTAGCTGGGAGACTTGATCAGGTCCACCGAGGTGGGGAAGGTCTTGTACAGCCCGTTGACGGTGATATTCACGTTGGTGTAGCTGCGGTAGCTGTCGATGATGTAGCGGGTATCCACCGCGTCGACCGACTGGCTGCCGAAGTGGAAGGTCGCCAGGACCTCGTTCGGCTGCCCGATCACGATCGGCTCGCTGGTCGCGTTCTGCGCCAGGACGGTCATGGTCAGGTGGTCGCTGTAGCGGGTGAGCTGGAGCGGCTGGATGGTCAGGCCGTAGATCTCCTGGACGGGCACGGTGAGGGTGTTGAAGTCGATGATGTTCTGCCAGTTATACAGCCACTGGCCGGCCTCCTGGCGCACGGGCCAGAGCTCGTCCTTCTGAGACTGGACGGGCTTATTCGTCTTGGGGTCCGGCGCGGTCAGCGTGTACTGGACGTGCACCAGGATCGTGCTGGCGTTGAAGGGCTGGCTGTCCACCACCTTCAGGCCGGACCAGGCGTACCCCTGCGCTTTCATCTGGGTGAGCTGGTCGGCAACCTGGCTGGCGGTGGTGTTCGCCTCGAGCAGGCTGAAGGCGGAGAGGAGCGCGGACGCCGAGTTGAAGTTGCCGTTCTGCAGGTCGGTGAAATATCCCTGCACCGTCTGGGCGGCCAGGTCGGAGCCGGTGATCACCGTCGGGGTGGGGGTGGGCACGTTGGCGATGGTGGGCATCGGGGTGGGCGTGGCGGTGGCGCGCCCGGCGCCGAACCCGCCGGAGGCGATGCGGGTGGCCAGGGCCGGGTCTCCCGCGACCCGGGTCTCAAACGCCGGGTTGTTGCGGAAGTTCCCTCCCCCGGTCCCGCCCGCGCCGGAGAAGTTCCCCGCGCCGCTCCCGCCGGTAGATGAGCTGGCGCTGGGGGTGGCCTGCGCCTGGCAGGCGGCCAGGACCAGGGTAAGGATGAGACCGGCCCAAACAATGTGCATTCTCTTGTTCATAAACGACTCGCTTTCGTACTCATGTCGTGATCCGCGAATGGCGAACCGTGAATTGAAGATCCTTCACAATTCACTCTTCTCCATTCAAGATTCACCCTTTACTCATACCGCAGCGCTTCGACCGGCTGCAGCCTGGCGGCGCGGTTGGCCGGGTAGAGGCCAAACAGCAGCCCGACCGCGGAGGAAAAAATCGTCGCCAGCAGGATGGCTCCCAACCCGATCTGTGGGGTGATGTTGGTGTTATTGGCCGCCGCGATGGCCCCCACGACCGATGAGATCACCCAGGCAAAACCGATCCCGATCAGCCCGCCCAGCAGGGAGAGCAGGATCGACTCGGTCAGGAACTGGACCATGACATCTCGCCGGCGCGCCCCGAGCGCCTTGCGCAGCCCGATCTCGCGGGTGCGCTCGGTGACCGAGACGAGCATGATGTTCATGATCCCGATCCCACCCACCAGCAGCGAGATCCCAGCGATACCGCCCAGGAAGGTGGTGAGGATCCCGGTGATCGAAGAGGCCGCGCTGACGATCTGCGACTGGGCCAGGATGGTGAAGTCATCCACCCCGGGCTTGGTTGCGTGCTGCACGCGCAGGATGGCGGAGATCTCGTCCTGGGCGGCGGTGACGGTGCTGGCCGAGGTGGCCTGGACCAGGATCTCGTCGACCCGGTTGGCCGGGTTGCGCTTGATCAGGCGCACCTGGGCGGTGGTGAGCGGGATCAGCACGCGGTCATCCTGATTGCCGAGCCCCGAGCCGCCTTTAGAGGCCAGCACCCCGGCGACCTGGAACGGCTGGCCGTTGATGCGGATGGACTGCCCCACGATCCCGGAGGTCGCGCCGAACAGCGTTTGCGCCGTCGTGGGCCCGATCACCGCGACCGAAGACCGCCCGTTGTACTCGGCCTGGGTGATGTAGGTCCCCTCGGTGGTTGTGTCGTTCTGCATGCTCTCATTCTGCGGGGTGACCCCCTGGACCTGGACGTCTTCCGTCTGGCCGTTGGCCGAGACGGTGAAGCGTCCCTGGACTATGGGCGCCACGGCGGCGATATCCGGCGCGGCTGCCGGGTTCTGCAGGGCAGCGACGTCGAGCATGGTCAGCGGTTTGGGATTGGTCACCCGCTGGGCGAAATTGCCGGCGGAGACGAAGAGCAGGTTGGTGCCGATCCCATTGATGGAGTTGGTGATGGAGTTCTGCGCTCCCTGACCGATCGCCATCATCGCTACCACGGCCGCCACACCGATGACGATCCCCAGGATCGTCAGCCCCGAGCGCAGCTTGTTGGCCGTCAGGCTGCCGAGCGCTTCCGTAAAAGCTTGATAAAGGTTCATTGCGCCACCTCGACCTCGCCATCCCGGAGGTGGATCGTGCGCTGAGTCTGCGCCGCGATATCCGGGGCGTGCGTGACGATAATCACGGTTGTGCCGCGTTCCTTGTTGAGCCGCTTTAAGATTTCCATAATTTCCGCGCCGGAATGCGTGTCCAGCGCGCCGGTGGGCTCATCCGCCAGGATGATGGCCGGGTCGTTCACCAGGGCGCGGGCGATGGCCACGCGCTGCTGCTGGCCGCCCGAAAGCTCGTTGGGGCGGTGCTGCATGCGCTCGGTCAGGCCCACGGCGGTGAGGGCTTCTTCGGCCCGATGGCGCAGGGTGCCGTTGTGATTGCCGGCATAGCGCAGGGGCAGCTCCACGTTCTCCAGCGCGGTGGCCCGCGGCAGCAGGTTGAACTGCTGGAAGACGAACCCTACCTTGCGGTTACGGATCGTGGAGAGCTGGTCGTCGCTCAAATCCGAGACGAGCTCGCCATCCAGGCGGTATTCGCCGCTGGTCGGCCGGTCCAGGCAGCCGAGGATGTTCATCAGGGTCGACTTGCCCGAGCCGGAGGGCCCCATGATGGCGACGATCTCCGAACGGGCGATCTGGACGTTGACACCGCTCAGGGCATGCACCTCGATCTCACCCATTTGATAGGTCTTGGTCAGACTCTGTGCATCCACGACGATATCCGCCATGGCTAACCCCCTCCCGCTGGCCGCTGGCCGCCGGTCGAATTGCCGCCGGTTCCGCCGCCGTTAAAGTTCCGGGCGCCGCCACCGCCGAACCCGCCGCCCGTTTCCACCCGGACGCCGCCGCCGCCAAACATCCGGCCGAAGATGCCGCCAATACCGGCATTCGTCGTCGTTGTCGCCGGCGGGTTGAGGACCACCAGCTGGCCCACCTGCAGCCGGCTGTTGGTCACCTCGGTCTCCGTGGTGGAGGCCGCGCCGGTGGTGATGGGGATCATCACCAGGTTGCCGTTTTGCTCGATGTAGACTACTTGCCGGCCGCTGATCGTCTTAATCGCCCGGGTCGGGACGAGGATGGCGTTCGTCGCGCCCGGCACGGTGATCGTCGCCGAGGCCGTCATGCCGTTCATAATGGCCGGGTCGCGGTTGAGCAGCTCGACGGTGACGTCGTAGTTCACCACGCCGGAGGAAATCGTCCCCACGGTGGAGATGGCCGTCACTTTGCCCTGGTAGTTCGTGTTCGCGATGGCGTCAAAGTTCAGGACAACCGGCATGCCCATCTTAACCTTGTCGATATCCACCTCGGAAACCTGGATGTCGACATAGAGATGCGAGAGATCGTCGATCTGGAAGGCCTCGGTTTGAGCGTTCACCAGGTCTCCCGGCTTGCTGCTGACCACGGTCACGGTGCCGGCGATGGGGGCGGTCACTTTGGAGGTGTTCAGGATGGCCTGGTCCGCGGCCACCTTGGCCTGCGCGGCGGCGACGTCCTGGGGGTTCGGGCCGTTTTTGACCCGGTCCCAGGCGCGCTGAGCGTCGAGGAGGTTAGCCTGGGCCAGCTGCACGTTGGCGTTGGCCAGCTGGACTTCGAGGGGATCGGGGAGGCCGGAGACGTAATCCAGGTTCAGCTGCGCCTGGTCGTATTTCTGCTGCGCCGCGGCGAATTGGCTGAGCGCCGCCGCGTACTGCGTGTCATTCGTGTTCCGATCCTTGTTGCGGTTATAGATGGTGGCGGCGTCATCCAGGGCGTTCTGGGCCTGGATCAGGTTCGCCTGGGCGATGTCGATCGTCTGCTGGCTGGCGCGCTGGAACTGCTTGCTCTGGGCGGTCTTCTGCGCGGTCTGCAGCGCCTGTTCGTCCTGGATCAGGGTCACCTGGGCGTTGGCCCGCGCGACCCCGGAGTTGAGCAGGTCGTCCAGCGCCTTCTGATCCGCGGCCAGGTTGTTCTGAGCGTCGAGGTAGGCCTGGGGCAGGGAACCCGGGTTCAGCTCGCCGAGCACGTCCCCGACCTTCACCTGCTGCCCGTTGGTCACGTCGATCTTATCGACGATCCCGCTGGTGCCCCAGTTTAAAACCACCGTCTGGTTGGTGCGGATGTTGCCGGTCGCGCCCACGGTACCCGTAATATCCCCGCGCGTCACGGGGGACGTCTGGTACGAGCCGGGGGTGCCGGCCTGGGCCTGGGCCTGCAGGCGCGGAAGGGCGAAGTACACCCCGGCGCCGATCACAACGACCGCGACCACAACGATCCAAATCCATCTCCGGTTAGACTTTTTCTTCATGTAATCCCTCCAAAAATTCCCTCGGATTCTGTATCAATTCTGCTCTGCTCGAGCGGGGTGCGGCGATCCGAGTCTTTTCATTTTCCAGCGCGCAGGTCCGGCGGTTCAGAGAACGCGCCAATCCTGAGCACTTTGAACTATATCGAATGCGCACCCGCCGGTATAGTGCGCCGAATAACAACTGCCTGTGATCCGGCTCAGGTTCCGATATGACCCCAGTCATGCTTCTCCTGTGAAAACGTGCGATTTTCCCCCTCGGGCGCGGCCGGATCGCGACCCGTACTTGACTGCGCTCATTGTAGGTCCTGACCCGCGTCACCCGCAAGGGTGATTGCTGTCAGACGCCAGCCGAAACCCCGCGTGCTACAATGCTTTCAAGGTTCAAAGGAGCCAAAGGGCGATTCGTGCGGGCTTTGAATGGCAGGTGGAGAACGGAATGATCCGGGTGTTGATTTGCGATGACCAGCCCATGGTCAGTGAAGGGCTGCGCGCGATCTTGAGCACAGTGGCTGAGATCGAGGTCGCCGGACTGGCGAGCAATGGAGCGCAGGCAGTCGCTTTGGTTGAGCAGGCGCACCCCGACGTGGTGCTGCTGGATCTCAAGATGCCGGTCATGAACGGCCTGCAGGCCACCCGCGTGATTCGGAGCAAGTATCCGGACGTCAAAGTGCTCGTCCTGACCACGTACGCCCTGGATGAGTGGGTCTTCGATGCGATCCACAGCGGGGCATCCGGGTACCTGCTGAAAGATACCCCGCGCGACGATCTGGTGGCGGCCATCCTGGGGACCGCGGACGGAAAAACGTTCATCGACCCCAGCGTGGCGGGGAAATTACTGGACAGCATCACCCACCAGAACATGCCGCTCAACTCGGAGCTGGTCAGTCGGCTGAGCGAGCGCGAGCTGGACGTGCTGGAGCTCCTGGCTCAGGGCCGCACCAACCCGGAAATCGCCCAGCAGCTGTACCTCTCGGATGGGACAGTGCGCAATTACATCAGCTCCATCCTGACCAAGCTGGAGGTCGCCGA
>JAJYJF010000167.1 GCA_021796375.1 Chloroflexota bacterium
TTGCGGCTGCCGGACGGCCTGCTGCAGCCCTGAAGCGACCGGGAATGGATCTGAAGAAGGGGAGTGGGTGGAGATGACGGACCAGGTTGTCGTCGTAATGCCCGCCTACAATGCAGCCAGGACCCTGGAGACCACGTACCAGGACCTGCCGCACGAATTGATCCGGGAGATTATCCTGGTCGACGACGGCAGCCAGGACGGGACCATTGAGATCGCCAGGCGCCTCGGATTGACGGTCTTCGTCCACGACCGGAACTACGGCTACGGCGCAAACCAGAAAACCTGCTACCTGGAAGCATTAAAAACCCCCGCCAGGGTCATCGTGATGGTCCATCCCGATTACCAGTATGACCCGAAGCTGCTCCCGCAGATCATCCAGCCCATCCTCGAGGGAAGAGCGGATATCGTGTTGGGCTCGCGCATGATCGGGGTTTCGGCCCTGCGCCAGGGGATGCCGTGGTGGAAATATTCCAGCAACCGCGCCCTCACCGCTGCGGAGAACGTGGTTTTCAAGCTGCGCCTTTCGGAATATCACACCGGGTACCGCGCTTACAGCCGGGATTTGCTGGAGAGCGTGAATTTCCAGGCCAACTCGGATGGGTTCATCTTCGATCAAGAGCTGATCGCCCAGGCCGTGGCCTGCCGGATGCGTTTTGCGGAGGTTCCGTGCTCGGCGCGCTATTTCCCAGAAGCCTCAACCGCCAGCTTTGCCGACAGCCTGGAGTATGGGATCCAGATCCTGGTCCTGCTGGTCCGGTATCTTCTGGATCGAACGAATATTCTGCCCTCACCGATGTTTGCTTCTTTAAAATCCCGGTACCGGCAGGCATAAACCTTAGGGAATAAGCCAGCGGGTATTCTTTGGAGAAATAAAACCGGGAGAGCCTGGGATTATCCCGGCTTCGCGCCGGGATCCTCTTTTTTAACCTGGTAGGAATCGAAATCTCGGGCCACGACCACATTTGGGAACACCTGCTGGGCTTCGAGCAGGACGTCCTTCTCGCGGTAGCGGCGGGAGATATGGGTCAGGAAGAGCTGGTGGACGCCCGCTTCCACGGCCAGCTCGGCGGCCCTGCGGGCTGTCAGGTGGCCGAATTCGCTGGCCAGCCCGGCCTCTTCCTGCAGGTAGGTGGATTCAATCACCAGCCCATCCGCGCCGCGGATCTGTCTGGCGAGCCCATCCGTGCTGCCGGCGTCGCCGATCATCGCCAGCCGGGTGCCCGGCCGGACGGGACCCAGGACCTCATCCGGTGCGACCAGCCTGCCATCCGGGAGGGTGACGGTTTTGCCGGCCGCCAGGTCGCGGCGGATAGGTCCGTTCGGCAGGCCGAGCGCCTCCGCCGCTGCCGGGATAAACGGGCGGCGGCTCCGCTCCTCGAAGAGGTATCCGAGCGACTCCGAGCCGCGGTGCTGGACGCCGAACGCGCTCACCGAGAAATCGTCTGTCTCGAAAATGGTCCCCGGCCCAATTTCCCGCAGCCGGAGCACCATGGGTGGATTGCCCCCGCGTAGGACCACCCCGAACAGCAGCTCGCGGATCCGCTCCATGGACAGGCGGGAAGCATAAATTTCGAGCTCGTCGATCGTCTCCCAGCGCAGGAACGTGGAGAGCAGCCCCGCCAGTCCGAGGATGTGATCGAGGTGAGCGTGGGTGATCAAGATGCGGTTCAGGCGCTTGAATCCGATGCCGGACTGCAGGATCTGGCGCTGGGTCCCTTCTCCGCAATCGACCAGGAAGCGGTATTCGTCTTTTTTAACCACCTGAGAGGGCAGGCCCCTTTTTACAGAAGGCGCAGAGGCAGACGTGCCTAAAAAAATAATTTCAAACAAAGACTGCGATCCTTTCTGCGAATAATTCTGGGCTGAGGCCTGCCGCCCACCTATTTTACCGCATTCCCCCGTCCTGGAACCATTCGTGCAACCTGTCGGCACAGCGTCCCATGCTATAATCACCAGCGAATCCGGGTAATCCGAAGCGAAATCGATCCAAGCCATGCCCAACTCCCCTGCCAAGCGCTCACCCACCGGTCGGAAGCCAGCCGCGCGTTCCACCCCCACCGCGCGCGGTGCGCCTGCGAAGAAGAGGGGCGCGGCCGCGAAGGGGCGGCGAAATCCGCCCCTCTTCCGCCTTCCAAAGGGATGGCTTTCGCGGAAAAAAAGCCGGCCGGTCGTGGCGGGGATATCCCCCGAGCGCCGGCTGGATCTGGCCGGCACGCTCCTGGCGCTGGCCGGCTTCCTGACCCTCCTGAGCATTCTCTCCGCCAATAAAGGAAGCCTGACCGGCTGGTGGGTAAACCTGCTCTCGGGATGGGCCGGCTGGGGCGTCTACCTCCTGCCGGTCGTTTTCAGCGTCGTTGGATTGTGGATGATCCTGCGGAACCTGGAGCAGCTTCCCCTGCTGGCATTCGAGCGCCTCGCCGGGATTTTCCTGTTGTTCTTCAACCTCCTGGCCTTTTTTGACCTGTTTGCCGGGAGCCCCGACCCGACCCTCGTGCCGGGGACGGGGGGCGGCGTTGTGGGAAGCTGGTTCCTGCGCGCTTTCACCGCCCTGTTGGGCAGGCCGGGGGCGGTCATCGTACTGCTGGGGTGGTTTTTGATCGGACTGGTCCTGACGCTGGACCTCTCGGTCGCCGAGATCTTTCGCTGGGTGAGACCGCTGGCCGGGCGGCTGCGCCTGGAGTGGAAAGAATACTGGGCGCGCCGCCGGGCGGCGCATCCGCTGCGCGAGCCGGCCGGCCCGCCGGATGGGGACCTGCCGCCCGATTTCGCCCCAATCCCGAACCTCGGCGATGAGGCCGGCGAGCTGAGAAAACCGGCCGGCGCCGGGGAGAAAGCCGGCCCGGCTGCTCCCGGCCAGGCGGGCGAAGGCCCCGGCGCGGGGCCGGTATGGGTGATCCCGGAGATCGAGACGATCCTGGAGCCGGGGGTGGCTGCCAGCGGCGACGGCGAGGCGGACGACCGGCGGGCGCGGATTATCGAGGAAACACTGGCCTCCTTCGGGACGCCCGGGCATATCGTCGAGATCCACCGCGGCCCGGCGATCACGCAGTTCGGGCTGGAGCCGGATTTTGTCGAAACGCGGAACGGGCGGACGCGCGTCCGGGTGAGCAAAATCGTGTCGCTGGCAGACGACCTGGCGCTGGCGCTGGCTGCCCAGCGGATCCGCATCCAGGCGCCGGTCCCGGGCCGGGCATACGTTGGGATCGAAGTCCCTAACAGCGAAACCGCCCGGGTTGCGCTGCGGGAGGTTTTGGAGAGCGAGCAGTTCAAAAAGATACACTCCCCGCTGGGGTTTGCCCTTGGCAAGGACGTGGCCGGAAAGCCGGCCTGCACGGACCTGGCCGCCCTGCCGCACCTGCTGATCGCTGGGACTACCGGGTCGGGGAAATCGGTCTGCGTGAATTCCATCCTCAGCTGCTTTTTGATCAACAATACCCCGGACGACCTGCGCCTGATCCTGGTCGACCCCAAGCGGGTGGAATTGACCGGCTACAACGGGATCCCGCACCTGCTGGCTCCGGTGGTGGTGGACGCCGACCGGGTGGTTGGGGCCCTGCAGTGGATGATCCGGGAGATGGAAAACCGCTACCGCAGCTTCTCGCAGGCCGGCGCCCGGAACATCGCCGATTACAACGCCAGGCTGGCCGCCCGCGGCGAGAAGAAAATCCCGTACCTGGTGGTGGTCATCGATGAGCTGGCGGACCTGATGATGATGGCGCCGGACGAGACGGAGCGGACGATCACCCGGCTGGCGCAGCTGGCGCGGGCGACGGGCATCCACCTGATCCTGGCCACCCAGCGGCCGTCGGTTGACGTGCTGACCGGCCTGATCAAAGCCAATTTCCCGGCGCGGATCGCCTTCGCGGTAGCATCCGGGGTGGACAGCCGGGTCATCCTCGACCAGCCCGGCGCGGAGAGGCTGCTCGGAAAAGGGGATATGCTCTACCAGGCGCCGGATGCTCCGGCTCCCGCCAGGCTGCAGGGGGCCTTCGTTTCGGACAGCGAGATCCAGCGCCTGGTGGGCTACTGGCAGGCTCAGGCCAGCCCGGAGGCGAGCGCTCCGGCCTCCGGCGCCCCGGTCGACGCGCCGCCCAACGGCGTGCCGCTGAAACAGATCCAGATCTGGGATGAAATGGCCCCGCAGCCGGATGAGGATCCGCTGGTGAAGGAGGCGATTGATCTGGTGCGGCGGGAAGGCCGGGCGTCCATTTCCATGCTGCAGCGGCGGATGCGCATCGGGTATACGCGGGCGGCGAGGATCATCGACAGCCTGGAGGAGAAGGGCATCATCGGCCCGGCGCAGGGGAGCACCGCGATCCGCCAGGTGATTGATTACGGCCAGGTGGCGCCGCCCCCCGATGCGGATTTATCCTGACCTTCAGATCCCCGCGGCTCTTACAATGCTCTAACGATAATATGGTATCATTCGGCCATTGGAGTAACCATGAAAGACGTTATGAGCGACAAAATCACGATCATTGAAGGCCCCCCGCCGACTTTTGAAGCCGTCCAGGATGGTTGGGCACTGGGCCTTAATGAAGGACCCTACCTGTATGACCTTGCACTAACCCGGCTGCGCGCGTTCAACGGCGCTGCGCTGGTGGAGCGCTGCCATCGAGCCTGGCGCAACCAGTCTTCGATCGACCTCGAATACCGCAATGAGTTCGGCCTGGAAGAAAACGCACCGATCCTGGCGGCCCGGACGGTCGAAAATACGGATGGCGACGTCCTCTTGCTGTGGGTGCGGCGCGAGCCGCGGGACGACGAAGAAGATTATGACGAAGCTGACTCCGACGACGACAGCCTGGACAGCAGCACCGAATAAAAAATCAGAAATCAAACCGACCCCCTGGAAGCCCCAGGGGGTTTTGCTATCATCAGAGGACGGTGCCTGATCCGCTCCACGGTCAGGCAGCCGGCTTCCTTACACCATCCCTCCTGGAGGATCCATGCAGTTCGACCCCGCTATCGTTCGGAAAAAGTTTCCAGCCCTCGCCCAGGATTCGATTTACCTGGACAACCCCGGCGGCACGCAAATCGCCCAATCCAGCCTGGATCGGATCGTGCGCTACCTCATCGAGATGAATGCCAACCACGGAGGGGCCTTCCCGACCGCGGAAGCATCGGATGCGATGCTCGCTGAAGCCCACGCCGCTGCGGCAGACTTTTTGGGGGCGCGCAGCCCGGACGAGGTCGCCTTCGGCGCGAACATGACCACCCTCACCTTCGCGGCCAGCCGCGCGCTGGGGCTGCTCCTCCAGCCGGGTGACGAGATTGTGGTCACCCGCCTCGACCACGACGCGAACATCTCTCCCTGGCTGCGGGTCGCGCAGGACCGCGGCTGCAAGGTGCGCTGGGTAGATTTTAATCCCGCCGACTGCACGCTGGACCTCGCCGACCTGCGCTCCGCTCTGGCGGACCGCCCGCGGCTGGTCGCGTTCGGCTACGCGTCCAACGCGGTCGGGACGATCAACCCGGCCGCGGAGATCATCCAGATGGCGCACGATGCCGGCGCCCTGGTTTACGTCGACGCGGTCCAGTTCGCGCCGCACGGGCTGATCGACGTCCAGCAGCTCGGCTGCGATTTCCTGGCCTGCTCGGCGTACAAATTCTTCGGCCCGCACGTCGGCCTTCTCTACGGGAAATACGACCTGCTGGACCAGCTGAACGCATACAAAGTCCGCCCGGCGCCACAGCTG
>JAJYJF010000168.1 GCA_021796375.1 Chloroflexota bacterium
CAAACCGCCGCCAGGTTGATCGCCTCATGAACCGACCCCTGGTTGGCCGCGCCGTCCCCCATGAAAGCAGCCGCAACATGGCCTTCCCCCTCAAGCTGCAAGGTCAGCGCTGCGCCAACCGCGATCGGCACACCCGCCCCCACCACTCCAGTGGTGCCCAGGAAGCCGTTCGAGCGATCAAACAGGTGCATCGAGCCGCCCATCCCCCGGCTCGTCCCCGTCTGGCGAGCGTACATCTCAGCCATCACCCCGCGTACCGGGAGCCCCTTGGCCAGGGCATGCCCGTGGCCGCGATGGGTCGAGGTCATCACGTCCCCCGGTTTGAGCGCCTCACCGACACCGGCAGCTACCGCCTCCTGCCCGGTAGCCTGATGCATGGTTCCGGGCATTTTTTCGGTCTGAAAAGCGCGGTACAGCGCTTCTTCGAAGCGCCGGATCAGGACCATCTGGAAAAGCAGATGGAGCAGCAAATTCTGATCGAGGGACCTCAGCTCATCCCCCATATCGACTCATGCTTTGCGGTAAACCGCATCCAGCCGGTTGATCTTTTCCACCTTGGGTGCTGAGCGCCCGCCGGCAAACTCAGCTGCCAGCCAGATATCCACCAGCGCTTTGGCCACCTCGCTGCCCACCACCTGAGAACCCATTGTCATCACCTGGGCATTGTTGGATTTGCGCGCCCGTTCCGCGGAGTACGGATCGTGGCAAACCGCTGCCCGCACCCCCGGTACCTTATTGGCCACAATTGACATGCCGATCCCGGTGCCGCAGATTAAGATGCCACGCTCGTACTCTCCGCGGGAAATACACTCGGCCAGCTTCTGGCCGACATCCGGGTAATCCACCGGGGTATCGTCGAAGACGCCGATGTCATCCACCTCCACCCCGCGCTCCTTGAGGTGCTGAACGACAACATCTTTCAACGGGCGTCCAACATGGTCGCTGCCGATAATCAGCTTCATCGTTTTCCTCGCTCCTACGGATTTTCTTCAATGGCAACCACCCGGACCGGGCAGCTGTCCATCCCGCGCGCTTTCCAGGGCAGCACGATCAGGGTGACCCGGCTGCGGGTGAGGGCATCCAGGTTGGTCAGGTGTTCGATCACCGGGATCCCGCGCTCGAAAAGGATCTGGTGATTGGGCTGGGTATCGATCCCGCGCACCTCAAACCCGGAAGCATCCGTCCCCAGCAGGTGAATCCTCCGATCCTCCGCCAGCCAGCGGGTCGCTTCGACTTCCAGGTAAGGCCGGTCGTGGGCGTGAGGGGTGCGGTAAAGGCGATCGCGGCCGGTCTTGAGGATGACGGAATCACCGGGGAGAATTTCGCCCGCTGCCTGCAGGTCCGCCTGGCTGATCGGCTCATTGGTCCCCTTGGCGCTCAGGTTGAGGATTACCGCCGGCCCGACCAGCTGCTCGAGCGGCAGGTCCGCCACATCTGCGCCGTGCTCGAGATAGTGGCGCGGCGCCTCGATGTGAGTCCCGACGTGGCTCCACAGGGTCGCCTCGGTCATGACATACCACTGCCCCGGCTGGGTGTGGTACTCAGGGAGAAGGTCGGTCACCGGGCAGACTCGGACGTCGTAGCGGTACTCCTCCTGCCCGGGAAGGATCAGCTGGGAGAGGTCAACCAGGCGTCCCGGCATCATAATGCCCTCCCTCCGCCGCCGGTTCCCGCTCCGCGGGAGTAGCGGGCTTCGATCCTCCGCAGGTTCTGATTGCGGGCGATATGCCGGCCGCCGGCGAACGGCGTCGCCAGCCAGACGCGCAGAATCTCCTTCGCCAGCCCTTCCCCGACGACCCGCGATCCCATGGCGAGGACTTTTGCATCGTTGTGCTCGCGAGACATCTGCGCGGTGAACAGGTCGTTGCACAGGGCAGCATCCGCACCGGGTACCTTGTTGGCAGCGATGCTGATGCCGATTCCCGTCCCGCAGATGACGACCCCACGCTCGACGGCCCCGCTGACAACGCGCTCCGCCACCTGCGCCCCGGTCAGGTGGTAATCATCGGCAGGTTGCTCGTCGGTAAAAGCCCCCAGGTCGAACACCTCGTGGCCTATCGCCTGCATTTCGGCGATAAGAACTTGCTTGAGGTGAAACCCGGCATGGTCGCTGCCAATCGCAATTTTCATGCGCCTCCGATCTGGCCGGGCCGGCTAGCGCACCAGCAGGTCCGGCACGGCCACTTTCTGCCCATGGGTATCGATCTCGATAGTCGGCCAGGTCGGATCGACGGAGATAAACTGGCTGGAATGCTCGTCGACCAGGAAAGTTTCTTCGCTTTTTGCCCCGCTGAGGGTAATGTACCAGGAGAACGCCATCCCGGGCCGGACGGCTTCTTCCGGATCGCCGCAGCGCTCGGGGTAGCTCACCCGGTACCCGGTTGGGCCGCCGTGCATGTGGCGCGTCTTCTCTTCCGGGTAGCCCAACTGGTCAAAGAGGTCCAGGCAGGTCTGGCGCATGGCAGCCAGGCGCGTACCCGGCCGGGCGATGGCCAGCATGGCAGCCTGAATGGTCGCCGCAGCCATGCTGCGCTGGCGCTCGTCCTGGGTGGGCGGTGTGAAATAGACCAGCCGGCTGATCTGAACGTGCAGCCCGCGCTTATATGTGGCGGGCGCGAGGATGACAACCCGCTCGATCGCCTTATTAGAAGGGACCGCGTGGCGGTAGCGGCGGATGCGCTCATCCGAGACGACGAACATGCAGTCGCCGTCGAAATCATGCTCCGCAAACAACCCCCACATGCGCCCGAGGACCTGCCGCTCGGTCATCCCGGGCGTAACCCAGTTTGCCAGCTCGCAGACCAGCTCACCTGCTTCGCGTCCGACCTCACGGTAGCGCTGCATCTCCTCGGGCAGGAGCGGCTCGTGCAGTCCGGTCACCGCCGGACCGATGCTATCCAGCCCGGCAATCGGGCAGTCCGCCGCCAGCCGCCCGCCGGCCAGCTCCACAGCAGCCTGTTCAGGCGTTTTACCGAATGTGGGGAGAGCAACCGCCTCGAATCCCTGTCCAGCCAGCTCCTCGTCGACAGTCCGGGGCACATCCATGCTGTAGCCGATCGCGTATTTGCGGGTGGGGGTCACCAGCAGGTATACCGGGGCATTTTCAACCACGTACGAGGTGACTGCCCTTCCCCCGCAGCTGAGCCAGGCGAAGTTTTCCCGGCGGGCGATGAGCAGTGAATCATAGCCCCGCTGGTGGAGCAGGGCGCGGACGCGCTCTTCTTTCACCCTTGCCTCGTGCGGAATGCTCATTTCGTCTCTCCCGGTTGTAGCATCAGGTCTTGTAAATGGTGGCCGCTAAGGTATGCCCGCACCTCTTCCTGGCCCGGCATGGAGGGCATTGCCCCGCGCCGGCGAGTGGAGAGCGCCGCGACGACGTTCGCAAAGCGGATCGCGTCCGGCAGCGCCCGCCCCCTGGCCGCGCTGACCGCCAACCCGCCTAAGAAGGCGTCACCAGCACCGGTGGTATCCAGGGAGTCCGGCATGTGCTGCCCCTCCAGGTGCTGGGTGCCTTCCGGGGTCACCAAAAGCGCCCCCTGCTGGCCGAGGGTAATGACCGCTACCGGGACACCCCTGGCCAGCAAGGCTCTCCCGGCGGCCTCTGCCCCTTCGAGGCTGTCGGCGGGGATCCCTGTCAGCACCTTGGCTTCGTTCTGGTTCGGGGTGATCAGGTCGATTTTTGCGTAGAGCTCTTCCGGAAGCGGCCGGGCAGGCGCAGGGTTGAGGATGCAGCGCGTATTTCCCTGATGGGCGATATCAAAGGCGCGCGTAATCGCCGGGAGGGGGATCTCGAGCTGCGCCAGCACAATATCGGCCGCGCGGATGCGGTCTGCAGCAGCATCCACATCCTCAGGGGTGATGCACATGTTGGTGCCGGGGATAACAACAATGACATTCTCCGCCTGTTTATCGACCACCACCAGCGCCACGCCTGACCCCGCCCCCGGGTCGACCCTGACATAGGTGGAATCCACCCCATAGCTCGCCAGCGTCTCCAGCATCCGCGTCCCGAACAGGTCATCCCCTACCCGGCTGATCATGCTGACCTCAGCGCCTTGCAGGCAGGCGGCAACCGCCTGGTTCGCGCCTTTCCCGCCCATCACCATCCAGTACCGGTCGCCGATGACGGTCTCACCCGGTTCGGGCAGATGGTCCGTCCATGAGTAGATATCCATGTTGCAGCTGCCGACCACCGCGATCTTCGTTTTTGCCATCCTCTACCCTTCCAGCTCTTTCAAGGCGCGCTCGGTTTCTTCTGCCGTCAGCGAGCGGGCGTGGTACTCCTGGCTACCGGCCATGAACGAGACGCCATAACCCTTCACCGTGGTTGCAACCGCCATGGAAGGTCGGTCCAGGCAGGCGCGCGAACGCTCCAAGAAATCGAGGATCTCCTTGAAGGAGTGGCCGTTGATTTCTTCGACCCGCCAGCCGAAAGCGCGCCATTTATCGGCCAGCGGCTCGAGGCCCATCACCTGGTCGACCGGTCCGTCGAACTGGTACCCGTTGTGGTCGAGGAATACCACCAGGTTGCCGAGGTGAAAGTGTGCTGCGGCGAGGGCAGCTTCCCAGATCTGGCCTTCGTCGCATTCGCCGTCGCCGATAACGGCAAAGACCCGGTTCCGGAGGAAACGCATGCGCGCCCCAAGCGCCATCCCCACTGCCTGTGACAGCCCAATCCCAAGCGATCCGGTGGTGGCATCCACGCCGGGGGTCTTTACATTGGGGTGCCCCTGGAGGAGACTGCCGATCTGGCGCAAAGAAAGCATTGTCTCTTCTGAAAAATACCCCGCCTCATGTAATGCGGCGTACAGCACAGGCGCGGCGTGCCCTTTCGATAGGACGAAGCGGTCGCGCTCCGCCCAGGATGGGTTGGCCGGGTCGATTCGCATCTCGGAAAAATATAACGCAGCGAGGATCTCCACGGGCGAGAAAGACGGCCCGGGGTGGCCACTCCCGGCGGCTGAAGTCATCCGGATGATATGACGGCGCATGCAGCGCGCCCGTTCGGCGAGCCGGGCCAGGCGGGGATCGAGTATCTCTGCTGGCTGGACAGCGGTCATACCCGGCTCCTTGGAGAATTCTTGCGAGCAATGACTCGCTTGACCGCGACCGCGATATCTTCGGGGGTAAGGTGGTATTTGGCATAGAGCATGGCTGCCTTGCCACTCTCTGCAAAAGTATCTTTTACAGCCACCTGCTCGAGTGGAGCCGGGGCAAGCCGGGCAAGCGCCTCGGCAACCGCTCCACCCAGGCCGCCATAGCAGTTGTGATCTTCAGCGGTTACAATCGCCCCAGTCTCCAAAGCGGCGGAGACGATCGCCCCCTCATCGATAGGTTTTACCGATAGCACGCTGATTACCCTTGCCTGGATCCCCTCTTCCGCGAGCAGCCCGGCCGCGGCGAGCGCGCCGGCGACCATACCGCCAATGGCAAAGACCGCCGCATCTCCTCCGCCGCGCAGCTGGAGGGAGCCGCCGACCGGGTACGGCGTGCTTGGCGAGGATAAAACCGGCATGGGAGGACGCTCCAGGCGGATGTAGACGGGGCCTTGAATAGCCAGTGCCGCCCTCAGGGCCGGCTCGACTTGCCCGGCGTCCATGGGGGTGAGAACGGTCATTCCCGGGATTGAACGCATCAAAGCTAAGTCTTCGATGGCCTGATGGTCACCACA
>JAJYJF010000169.1:0-4008 GCA_021796375.1 Chloroflexota bacterium
GTCAAGAACCCCACCCCCTGGTACCAGACCGTCGGGTGGGTGATGCTGGCCCTGGCGGATGTCGTGGCTTACCTCCACCAGGCAGGCAGGCTGCACTTCTGCCTGAGCCCCGACATGGTGCTGGTGCGGTATGACAACCGCGGAATCCCCCGCGCCGTGCTGTTTGACCTGGGCCTGGCCGATACCGCGCAGAACCTGGTAGGTACCTGGGACAAACACTTTGTCGCGGCGGAGTATATCGCCCCGGAGCTGATCGAAATGAAGGGCAAGATCGGCCCGGCGACGGATGTCTACGGGCTCGGGATGGTCCTCTATGAGATGCTGGCGGGGCGGCCGGCTTTCGATTACCGCCTCGGCCGGGATGAAGACGTTTACCTGGATATCCTGAACAAAACCCCGCCCCCGACCGGGCGCACGGACCTCAAGAACATCCCCCAGGCCGCCGAGCGGGCGATTTCAAAAGATTATTCGGCGCGCCAGCCGGACGTGATCAACCTGGCCGCGGAGCTGCAAGCCAACATGCCGCGCCTGCCGGTGGAGCGCAGGCCTTTCCAGGTGAACTGGCGGATGGTCGCCATCCTCACCGGGGCAGCCATGGTGATCTCGCTGCTGCTCGCTCTGGCGGTGGTGATCCAGTAAACGCGATGTCCATACCTTTGCCCGGGAGGGTGACCCCTTGAGCCGACAAAATTATATCGACCGCCCACCCCGTATCCAGCCAGAGCTGCCGTCTGGCGTCTACGAGATCCCAGCTCCCCCGCAGAAACAGCAGACCGCCAACCAGCTTATCGCCCAGGTGGCGATGCCGGCCTTCACCATCCTCGGGTCGGTATTCGTCGCGGTTTTCGGGCAGGGCCGCAGCCTGATCATGCTCATCCCCATGGGTGTGGCCATGATCGGGTCCTTTTTCCTGGCGATTTATGCCAACCGGCAGACGCGGAAAAAGGACGAGGACGCGGAGCGGGCCTACCGCCAGCGGCTGGTCGAGCTGCGCAAGGAGATGGAAGATTCGCACGAGATCCAGCGGATTTTCTACAACTACAACTATCCGGATCCGGAGATGACCCTGCGCATGGCAGCCGACCTGGGCAGGGAGCCGGGCAGCCGGGTGGAGGATATCCGCTCGGGGTCGCGCCTGTGGGAGCGCCGGCCGACCGATGATGATTTCTGCCGGATCCGGCTGGGGAGCGGCACGCTGCCCTCCAGCGTGATCTACAAGCTCAGCCCGCAGGAGAACTGGGGAGACCCGGCCATCCGCGACGCGATCCGCCTGGCGGAGGATTCGCGCTATGTGAAGAACGTCTCGGTATCCGTTCCCCTCCGGCCGGCCCCGGAAAAGGACAGCCCGGTCCAGAGCTCGTCCAGCAGCCAGCCGGAAGGGGCTGTCAAGGAGGTCCCCCGCCACGCGATCGGCATCACCGGCAATCACCCGGGCGGGGTATACGACTACATCCGCGCGCTGCTGGTCAATTTCACCGCCTACCACTCCCCGACCGACACGCATCTCTACGTGGTCGGCGGGTATGAGGCGCGCCAGCACTGGCGCTGGGCATTCTCCCTGCCGCATTCCAAGGAGAGCGGGCATACCGAGAGCCTGTGCTTTGAAGACGAGACGGAGAAGAAGGGCGATAAAGAGCAAGACCGGGTCACCCTGTTCTGGAAGAACATCCGCACCATCCTGGAGCGCCGCCGGGTGCGCCTGATGGATAAAGAGGGCAGCGGCGCAGACGTGACCCTGCCCTTCATGCTGATCGTGGTGGACGTGCTCGGCGAGCTGCCCGAGTGGTCTTCCCTGCGCGACCTGGAATCGGAGGCGGCAGTCTCCCTGATCCTGCAGGAAGGCCAGCGCCTGGGCGCGGCCGTCATCTTCCTCGTCCCCGACCGGCGCAAGGTGCCCAGCGCCTGCCAGGCGGTGATCGAGACCGACATCGAGCTGGAGGAGGGCGGCAAGGCGGTTTTCCGCTACGCCGAGGTCGGCCTGAACACGCCGCGCTACGTCGGTTCGGCCAACCTCATCCGCAGCCAGGAGCTGTGCCGCGATTTTGCCAAAGCGGTCGAGCCCCTGGTGATGCGCATGAGCTATGGGGCCGACCTCGCGACGAGCGTCACGCTGTTCGACATGCTGAGCATCTCCACCCTGGACCAGATGCTGGCGATGGTCGACCAGAACTGGAAGAGCAGCGTGAAATCCTCCAGCGCGGACTGGCTGTACACCCAGATCGGCTTGCTGGCGGGCAACGAGCCGCGCAAGCTGGTCTTCTCGGCCAAGGGCGACGGCGTTCACGGGCTGGTCGCGGGCAGCACGGGCTCGGGCAAATCCGAGCTGCTCATGAGCCTGATCATCGGGCTGTGCCTGAACTTCGACCCGAGCGTGGTGAACTTCGTCCTGGTGGATTACAAGGGCGGGGCGGCCTTCGAGCCCTTCCGCACCCTGCCGCACTGCGTGGATATCGTCACCAACCTGGAAGGCTCGGCCACGGCGCGCATGTTCGCCTCCATCATCGCCGAGCTCAACCGCCGCCAGCGCCTGAACACCTACACCGATTCCAAGGATATCGTGCATTACCGCAAGAAAGGGCTGCACACCCGTCCGGACGCGCCGCCGTACCCGTTCCTGTTCATCATCATCGATGAGTTTGCCGAGATGATCGCCGGGAACGCCGAGTTCAAGAGCCAGCTGGAGAGCATCACCCGCCTGGGGCGCGCCCTGGGCGTCCACCTGATCCTGGCCGCGCAGCGCCCGATCGGCGTCACCGACCAGATGCGCGCCAACATCAAGTTCCGCATCTGCCTGCGCGTGGAGACGCCCGACGACAGCCGCGAGCTGCTGCGCCGGCCCGATTCAGCCTACCTGCCGCCAGGCATCCCGGGACGCGGCTACCTGCAGATCGGCAACGAAAATATCGAGCTGATCCAGACGGCGTACACCGGCGGCGATTACCGCGGCCCGCAGGAGAGCGCCAGCCCGAACGTGATCTGGCTCAACCGGCCGAAGAAAGTCGCCGCGCAGAAAGCTGTCGAACCCCCCAAGCTCTACGACGTGATCGTCTCGTCGCTCACGGATAAAGCCCGCTCGGAGGCCTCGGACCGCCAGTGGCGGCCCTGGCCGGCTTTCCTCCCGCGCAAGCTGTACTTGTGCTCCGCGCTGGATGCGGCGTATATGGTCGAGAGCGATGTGGCTTTCATCCGCAAGGCGGGCGGGCAGGTGGAGGCTGGCGAGGAAACCCACGCGCCCGGCGGCAACGGCGAGAAGGCCGCCGCGGCCGCCCCCCTCCCGCTGGTGATCAACGCCTCGGTCAGCCCGTGGATCCGCGGCGATATTCACTGGCAGGGGATCGACTGGCAGCAGACCGCCATGCGGCCGGTGGTGGGCGTCATCGACAACCCATACGACGCGCGCCAGCTGCCGCTGACGGTCAACTTCCCGACCGGGCATGCGGTCTTGTTCGGAGCCTCTGGCTGGGGCAAGACCACCTTCGCGCGCAGCGTGATCACCAGCCTGGTATCCACGCACTCCCCGGACGAGCTCAACATCTACATCCTCGACCTGGGCGGCCGCAACCTGATCGCTTTCAAGGAGCTGCCGCACGTCGGCGCGGTGATCACCTCGGATGAGGACGAGCGCATCACCCGCCTGCTGCGCAAGCTGATCAGCATCCTCGAACAGCGCCAGACGGCGTTCAGCGAAGCCGGCGCGCCGGATCTCTATGCCTACAACAGCAAGCACCCCGAGGCCCTTATCCCGGCCATCCTGGTGGTGATCGATAACTTTGCCGAGTTCAAGGAGAACCACGAGAACCTGCTGGCCCCCCTGACCAACCTGGTGCGCGATTCGCGCGCTTTCGGGATCCATTTCCTCGTCACCGCCGACCTGCCCAATGCCCTGCCGGGCAAGCTCTTCAACATGTTTACCGAGCGCATGACCCTGCGCCTGAGCGACGCGGCGGTGTACACCGAAATCGTCGGCCGCGGGGTGCCGGATATGGGCGCCATCCCCGGCCGCGGCTT
>JAJYJF010000169.1:4108-5665 GCA_021796375.1 Chloroflexota bacterium
CGGAAGATCTACGTGGTCATCGATAACTACGACAGCTTCAGCGAAGAATCCGGCCGGATGAGCTCGGTGCTCGACAGCCTGGCGGTGATGGCCCGCGAGTTCGGCACCGGCGGGCTGCACTACCTGGTGGCCGGCTCGGTTTCGGCGATGCTCGGGGCGGATGCGCTCAAAAAGCAGGTCGCCTCCTCGAGCTACGGGCTTGGCCTGCTGACCGCCGAATCGGCCGAGCGCCTGAACGGGCGGGTCCCGCGGGCGCTTTCCGAGGTCGAGCTGCCGGCCGGGCGGGCGTTTATCGTCAAGTCGGGCCGCACCTCCATGGTCCAGGTGGCGACCCCCTACACCGGCGACGATGCGATCGAATCCTCCCTGGACGAGTGGGTGAGCCGGATCCTGAGGCAGTACCCGGTCGCGAAGAATACCTGGTCGTCCGCGCCCCAGGCAGCCGGCGAGGCGCCCGCCGCGGGAGGATCCCTTCCGGGGGCTTCTCAGCCCGCACCGGCGCCAGCCGCCAGAGTCCCGGAGATCAAGCCCCTCGACAGCATCGACGAGGCGCGCAAGGTCTTGAAGGAGCACGGCTATGAGGATTCGATCCTGCAGATGTTCTCCGAAAATCAGGTGCTTCTGATGGCCAAGAATTACACAGCGGTGTCCGCCCAGCCGGAAAAGCCTTCCAGCCCCGGGGAGCCCGCTCCTGCCGCGGACGGGAAGACCCAGAACCCGGCCTGAAAACAGGGATAAGCGATGGAAGAGACGATCGATATCAGCATCGACGTATTTGACCAGGAAGACCAGCGCGCCCGGGTCAAGACCGGCCTGACGGTCAGCGGGCTGATCGACGAGATCCTGAAGGAGTTCGACGACCTGGACCGCAAGACCCCCCAGGCCTACGCGCTGTATCTCAAGGGCGCCACCCGCCCGCTGGCGCGCGAGCGGACGCTGAAAGAGCTGGATATCCACGCCCAGGACGAGCTGATTTTCCGCTACGCCCGCACCTCACCGCGCATCCTGCTGCGGGGTACCCGCCAGGCATACCTGCTGGAGGAAACCACCCACAAGGTGTTCGAGCTGGGGTGGGTGCCGGCGGTCATCGGCCGGCCGAACGCCACCGACCCGGCCGCCAATGAGCTGCTAGCGGTGAACCTGGAGCCTTTCCCCGACAGCAAGAAGATCTCGCGCCGCCACGCGCAGATCACCCTCGAAGACGGGCAGTTCATGATCGAAAGCCTGGCGGAGAACAACCCGACCTACCTGAACGACGAGCGCGAGCCGATCGCCGGCAAGCGGCAGCTGCTGCCGAACACGCGCATCCGCCTGGGGATGGGGGTGATCGTGCTGACCTTCATCTACCGCGAAGCAGACCGCAAGAGCGACTAGCCGCCTTCGCGGCGCCCCGGCTGCTTTGCCCCAGCGATGCGTCGGGCAAGCGGTTCAATGCAGGTATAAAGAATAATCCCTCTCGCGGTCTCCGGAGAGGGATTATGTTCAGCGGGTATTTTCGGTTTCCGCGCTACTTCGCCAGCCCCATGCGGGCGGTGAAGTCTTTCAGCACCTCGGTCA
>JAJYJF010000170.1 GCA_021796375.1 Chloroflexota bacterium
CCCGGATGGGTATGAGATTGGATATACTCGACCACCGATTCGCGCTGCGGCAGGCGGGCTAGCGTATACGCGCCCGGAAGGGAGCGCAGCGGGAGCAGCGCGACGAGCAGCATGGCCGCGGAGACCGCCAGCGTGCCAGCCGCTTTCCAGCGGGTTTGATGAAACAGCTTGCCGGCGGCGCTGGCCCCGAGGGCGAGCAGGATTACCGCCGAGGGATATGCGATCAGGTAGTAATGGGTGAAGCCCTTCCCGGAGAGGCTGATGGAGAATATGTCCAGCGGGAGGGCAAGGACGGCAGCCGCGAACAGCCAGCGCGCGTTTTCCGGGGCAGCTCTTACCCAGGCTTTGAACCGCTCGCCGGCCTCCGGCCACACGTGGAGCAGTCCGAATAGGCCGAGCTCCAGCCCCGCCAGCGCGGCGGAAACCCAGAGCACCTGCCGGTGGGGAAGGTTCGGGCTCGAAATGAAGCGCGCCCAGATCCCCAGCCCGGCGCAGGCCCCGCCCGCCAGCAGCGCCAGCCAGGCGCGCCGCTTCCGGCCCAGCCACCCCGGCCAGCGGAACCGGTCTTTCAATGCGATCATGCCGAGTCCGAGCCAGGCCTGGGCAAAGACCGCCCACAAGGCGAGCGCAGATTGAAAGAACAGCCCGGATTGGAGCATGCGCTTCAGGGCGTTGGCGATCGCCACGGTCCGCGAAATGTGGACGTTGGCCGCGCCGATGTATGCGATGTTGGAGAGGATGGTCGCGTCCCAGAAGTCCCACAGCGTGCCGCTGGCCCAGAAGAACGCCGCCACGCCCACGATCATCGCCAAAAAGCCGGCGGCGTACCAGAGGATCTCCCTGCGCCGGGAGGCCAGATCCCGCAAGAAGATCAGCAGGCCAACGGCGACGCCAATCCCGAAGATATTCTGCTTGAAGTAGAAGACAATCCCCCAGGCCAGCCCCGCGAAAAAGACTCTCCAGGCCGGGCGGGACGGAACTGCGGTGGGAAGGACGAGAAACAGGATGAGAAACTGGAATGGGAGGGCGTATTCCTCGGTAAAATTTCCGCCGAGCAAAAAAGCCAGGAGATTCCCCAGGAAAGCTAGGACCGCCAGGAACGCCGGCCAGAGTCCCGCGGCCGAAGCCAGGACCTCGAACCCCAGGATTACCGCCGCGGACAGCGAGCAGGCTTCCAGCAGCCAGACCCCCCAGGCGGATCCCCCGGAAATCAGCATGCCGAGCGCGTTGACGGCGAAGATAAAGGGCGGTTTGTCGTCGTACAGGTCGGCGTACAGGCGCTGGCCGCGCAGCATCTGCTGGCCGATATACATGAAACCGCCGGAATCCCGGTCCGGAACCGGGTGAAATGCCGGCGCATCGACGAACAGGACCGCCAGGCTGGCGGCAACCAGCAAAAGCAGGGCCAGGATTTTCGTCCGGGGTGAGACCCGCGAAAGATTCCAGGTGCGTTCCGTCATTACCTCCTACCAGGCTGCCCGTGCGCCAGCGGTGGATCGCTGCCCGCCTCAACGGTTTGCCGATGCCATCGTCCGGCGCTCGGGCGGGGCGCCTCCGGTGAGCCAGACCGGACCGGCCCGGGCTTGACATCTGGGCGCGCGCGCGAATTGGATGCGCGCGGCAGTTTTCATCCAGACGCCTTTCGGAATCCAATTATAAGAGCGCGACCCGCGAATCGAGGGATGAGAATCGTTTAAAAAGTTCGGGAGGGGATTCGCCCCCGGCACTCGCGGGGTCATCTCCCGCTCCGTGCACGATCCCCTCCCGAAATCAGGATTTCAAGAAGCTCTCAGCGCCAGCCGTCGCCGGCTTTCAGCGCCTCGTTCTGGTATGGTTCTTCAAACAGGCTGGTGGCGTGCGGGGCGGCCGCCGCGCTCCCGGTGCTGAGGACCTTCAGCCCGGAGAGCATGTCAAACTTCGGAACGTCACCTGTATTCGCCACGGTTACATATTAGCCACCCGAAAATTGAATTGACAGTGTCTTTTGTCCTGATGCTTCATGATTTTTCCCGCTGGCACGCCTGTGTTTCCCTGGAAGGGAGCGCCGGCCCTCCCGCCTCTTTTTCGGGCAGGATCCGGCGCCCGGGATTCTTTCAAAGACCCGGGAGGAACCTGCGGGCCCCTTAGAGCCGCTGCCGCGGCGAAACACAAAAATATCCCGGATCAGCAAAATCCGGGATTCATCCGAGAAGCGTGGCAGCCAGATTATCAGGAAGAGATCGCCCGCTTCTTCTCGTTGACCCGCTTGCAGAAGCGGTCCCAATCGATGATAAAGCGGTCGTGAATGCACTCGCCGATCTTTTCCATCCTGTCCCAGGCTTCAACCTTGTAGCGCAGCCGGCGTCCGTCGATCTCGAGCAGCTCGGTGTGGACGCGGATTTCCATCCCGACCGGGGTGGCTGCCAGGTGCTGCATGTCGACCGCCAGCCCGACGGTCGTCTGCTCCTTCGGCAGCTCGGCGGCGACCGCGTTGGCGGAAGCCGTCTCCATCAGGCTGATCAGCCGCGGGGTGCTGAGGACGTGCGGGTAACCTTCCCCGCCGAACTGGAAAGCGGTATCTTTTTCTTCTACGATGTACGTCAGGTCGGCCGTGATACCGGGTGCTATAGGCATGCTTGCTCCTTGGGAAGATAAGAGTAGTGATTCGTTCGATTCGGGGTGGAACCGCTCGCTAATCACCAATCACAAATCGCCAATCAATAAACCCCAATCCTCGTTCACCGCATCGCATTCCAGCTTTGCGAGGCGTACTTTTCCGCGGCGAGCTGGCGGGCGCGCTCGAGCTCCTGGGGAGTAACCTCCCCGGGCTGGACGTCGCGGTTCCGGCTGAAGCCTGCCCGCATGGCTTCCGCCAGCCCCGCGAGGGAGATCTGGCGGAACTCGAGGACAGAGGTAACCCGCTTTTTCACGCTGCGGATGTATTTGTCCGAGATCTTCTCCGGGCTGACGGTGAGCAGGCCGAACATCTTCTCCACGTCCACCTGATAGAGCACCGTGCCGTGCTGCAAGAACAGGCCCGGGTGGCGGGTTTGAGCGTTGCCGGAGATCTTCCGCCCGCCGGCCAGGATGTCGTTGATCGGAGCAAACTCGGCGGGGATGCCGAGCGAGCGCAGCGCGGCGATGACGTCCCCGCAGACCAGCTCGTACGAATCCAGGATGCGCTCCGGAAACAGGCTGGAGGGGCCGAGGATCGAGTAGGTCACCTCGCCGTCCCGGTCGTGGTAGACGGCGCCCCCGCCAGTGATGCGCCGGACGACGTCGACGCCGGCTGCCCGGCAGGCTTCCTGGTTCACCTCATATTCCAGCCCCTGGAAGCGGCCGATCGACACCGCGGAGGGGTCCCACCCGTAAAACCGGATCGTCGGTGGGGAGGTGCCATCGCGGATGCCGTCCAGGATCGTCTCATCGATGGCCATGTTCATCGCCGCGGTGAAATAGCGGAAAGGAATCACGCGGAAAGTCATCCTACCGCCTCCTGCAGCAGCGCGACGATATCGGCGGGGCTCGCGCCGATCAGCTCCGCCCCATTCGCTGCCAGAACGCCCTGGATGCAGCGGACCAGCGCCGGCTGATCGAGCGGGATGGCGGCGCCCTGCAGGCAGCCCTCGATCTGCTCCAGGGTTTCTTCGGGGTGCAGGAAGAAATCCCCGGTGATTTTCAGCCACTCCACGCGGTCGGAGCTGCGCGCATCCACCCGGACCATTTTCCCTCCGGGGATTTTTTTGGTAGCAGAGCTGTCCTTCATGCGCGTGGCCGCAGGCGCCCCTAGAGCGCCGCTCCCTGGCGGCCGATCTCGATCCGCTTCCAGGCGGCGACGACCGCCAGGGTGAGCACGGCCGCAGCGCCGGCTTCGGGGAGGCCGTTCGCGACCCCGGTCGAGAGGATCACCGGCCAGGGGAAAAGCCCAAGCAGGCCGATCGTCCCCAGCACCAGGATCGTATTGGTCAGGCTGCCGGCGATCCCGGAAATCACGAGACCCACCGCCGGCCAGCGGCGCAGCCCGGTCCAGACCAGCCAGGCAACCGGGCCGATGAACAGGCGGGGTAAAACGGCGATCAGCGGATTCGTGAAAATCAGGTCCCCGGGGCCAGAAGGGGCGATGGCTGCCTGCAGCATGCTGAACAGGCCAAAAATAAGGCCGATGACCGCCCCCACCAGCGGTCCTTCCAGGATGGCGCCGATAATGACCGGTACGTGCATGATCGTCAACGAGGTGCCGCCGACCCAGGGGATAAACCCCCAATGGGTCCATCCCAGTAGAACCGATATCGCCCCCAGCACACCGGTGATGACGACCTTTCGGGTCCGATCTTGTGGCATAATGGTCCTCCGCTCAACTTGATAAATAAAATAACTTGAATATTCTAACACTAACCCGAGTTCATTTCTCCCTTTACTTCACTTTGGCTCAAGCGGGAAAGGGACCTCCCGTTCTTGAGCCAGGCGGATCGAAATCGACTTCGCGATGAACGAGCAGGTAGCGCCTCTGGAAGGTCGCGACGATGGCGCGGGATACGAGGCGCCCGGGCGGCGGGTCAGGCAGGCGCGGGAAGGGCATCTGAGGCTGATCGGGCCGGCCGGGTGGGCAGAATCGGTCGGAGGGAAGCCGGGGATCGAATCAAAGCCCGGCGGCGCGACGGCCACGCGCCCGGTCGTCTCGCCGCCGGGAGATGGCGCCGCCGCCCAGGTTCCGCGGGCTGAGCCCGCCTGAAGGGATGAGCGCGGAAGAGGCGTCTCTATACCTTGGATATAACTTTTGGGTTTTCTTGCTGCCGCCGGCCCGCCGCCGGACTCACTTCAGCGACTTGATATAGTCGATGAGCTGCTGAATCTGGGCGTCGGTCAGCTTGCCCTGGAAAGAGGGCATGATCGGACCGTAACCCTTGACGATCTGCGCCTGCGGCTGCAGGATCGACTCGCGGATGTAGGCGTCGTTCGCGATGACCGTCTGCCCGCCATCCAGCTGGACGGGCTTGCCGTAGATCCCGTTCAGGATGGGGGCGATGGTCCCGCCGCTGCCGTGGCAGCCGATGCAGCCCTCGCTCTGGAACAGCGCCGCACCCGGGCCGCCGGCGCCTCCGGTGGACGGCACGGCGGTTGCCTGCCCGGGGGCTGCCTGCAAGGTCGGAAAGCCGTTGGTCGCGATCAGCTGCATGGCCCGGTCGACCGGGATCCGCGCCACCTGGGAGGGCTTGTTTACCCAGCCGTAGCTGCTGACCAGCGCCAGCTGGGTCTGGCGGGCCGGCTGCGGGATGGGCGCGGTGCCGTAATTTTCAGGCGTCTGCGCCGGCATCAGGAAGTGGATCACCAGGTAGATGACCAGTGCCAGCAGCACCAGGACAAAAACCCCAATGACGATCCAGATGGTAGAGCGGCGGGTGTTTCCGGGGAGGCTCTCGGGCTGGTTCGGGGATTGATCGGCGTTCATAGGTGCGCCTCCGACGCGCGCTCGGGTTCCATTGGCATATCCCAAAACGGCTCCAGGGAGCGCTGCTTCAACCGGTTGATGAAGAAGGCCACCCACAGACCGCCGATCGCAAGCGCCAGCGCGATATCCAGCCAGTGCAGGTGGATGGATGGGTAATGCGCCGGGATGATCTGCCAGAAATACTGCACCCAGTTGACGATGACAATCACCAGCCCGATCAGGCTGAGCAGGGCGAT
>JAJYJF010000171.1 GCA_021796375.1 Chloroflexota bacterium
TGCCGGCACAGCTGGTAAGCGGAGGAAATCCGGGTGCCGCCGTCTTCCTGGATGTGGTAAAAGGTTTCGGAATCTACCTCTTTGGCGGCCACGTCGTGGACGATGTAGCGGGTGGTGATGTTCTTGTAATGCGCCTGCAGCCAGGTATCGATCCAGAAGGCGGTCAGCCGCACCAGCTCTTTTTTCCGATCCGACATGCTGCCCGAGACGTCCATCATATATATGACGACCGCGTTGCTGTCCGGGCGGGGATACGTCTTCCAGGAGCGGTAGCGTTTATCGTCCCGGATGGGCACCACCATGGGCTGGGCCGGGTTGTAGGTCCCGGAGGCCATCTGGCGCTTGAGCGTTTCGCGGTAGGTGCGCTTGAAATGGTGCAGGCCTTCCGGCCCCACCCGGCGGATGCCGGTATAGCGGGTGACCTCGCCCTGCACGTTGTTCTTGCCGCGGGGCTGGATGCGCGGCAGCTCGAGCTCCTGCCCGAGCAGCTCGGCCAGCTCTTCGAGGGTGAGCTCAACCTCGATCAGGTGCTGGCCGGGCTGGTCTCCCGCCTGGCTGCCGCCAGCGCCGGGCTGGCCCCGGCCGACCGGGTCGCCGATCTCACCCTCTCCCTGGCTGACCCCGCTGCCGGCGTCTCCGAACCGGAAACGCGGCAGCTCGATCTCCGGCACCGGGATGCTCACCAGGTCTTTGCCCCGCCGGCCGATCATCTGGCCGTTGGAGATAAATTTACGCAGGTATTGCCGCACTTTGCCGCGCACGATCTGGCGGTAGCGGCTCGTATCCTGATCGATTGGGAGTGCCATAGGGATGCCTCTATGCGGGCTGGGCCGTGTCTCCACGGGCGAAGATGCTGGCGACGTAGCTCAGCACATCGCTGGCGCAAACATCGCAGTACCCCATGTTCTTGATCAGGCGGCTCTTGACGACCTCGATCTTCTCCTGCGTTTCCGCGTCGACCACGTTCGAGACCAGGCTGGTCAGCTTGATCGTATCCTTCTGATCTTCGAACAGCTTCTGCTCCAGCGCCTGGCGCAGCCGGTCGTTCGAGTCCCAGGCGAAGGTCTTTCCATCCAGGGCCAGGGCGCCGATGTAGTTCATGATCTCGCGCCGGAAGTCATCCTTGCGGCTTTCAGAGATCTCGATCTTCTCCTCGATTGAGCGCATCAGGCGCTCGTTGGGGGCTTCGTCCTGCCCGGTGTAAGGGTTGCGCACCTTGTTGCGCTGGGTGTACGCCTTGATGTTATCGATGTAGTTGGCTGCCAGGCGCTTGATCGCCGCCTCATCCGCGGTGATGGCGCGCTGGACTTCATTTTTGACGATGTCGTCGTATTCCCCGCGCACCACGGAAAGCAGCTCGGTGTAGTGCTTGCGCTGGTCCTCGCTGGTGATCAGCGAATGGTGCCGCAGGCCGACCTCCAGCTCGCGCATCAGCATGAACGGGTTCACGCAGGTGCACGCCTGGTCGGCGACCAGGATATTCGACAGCTTATCCTGGATGTAGCGTGGGGAAATCCCGACCATCCCCTCCGACTTCGCCTCGGACTGCAGCTCGAGGACGCTGTCCTCGGTAAAGCCGGGCAGCGAGCGGCCGTCGTAAAGCTTCAGCTTCTGAAGCAGGTTCAGGCTGGCATGCTTGGGCTCTTCCAGGCGGGTCAGCACGGCCCACAGCGCGGCGATTTCCAAGGTGTGCGGGGCGATATGCTTCCCGACTACCCGGCGGCTGTTGAAATCGCGCTCGTAGATGTGGATCTCGTCGGAGTAGCGGATCACGTACGGGATATCGATCTTGATGGTCCGGTCGCGGAGCGCTTCCATGTACTCGTTGTTGATCAGGCGGCGGTATTCAGCTTCATTCGTATGGCCCAGGATGACCTCGTCGATATCGGTGTGAGCAAACTTCTTGGGCTTGATTTTGTGCTCCTGCGAAGCGGTGAGCAGGTCGTAGAGGAAGGCCACGTCGAGCTTGAGGATTTCGATGAACTCCACCAGCCCGCGGTTGGCGATGTTGAGCTCGCCGTCGAAATTAAACGCCCGGGGATCTGAATCGGAGCCGAACTCGGCGATCTTGCGGTAGTTGATATCGCCGGTGAGCTCGGTCGAATCCTGGTTCTTTTCGTCCTTGGGCTGGAAGGTGCCGATGCCCACCCGGTCTTTTTCAGACAGCAGCAGCCGGCGGATCCGGACCTGGCGCACTACCTGCACCCAGTCGCCGCCGGCCTGCTCCAGCAGGTGGTTGAACATGAACCGGCAGGCCGGGCACAGGTCGTTTTCGATCTGGAGCAGCTGGGCTGCCTCTCCCCCGCCTCCCGATAACTCTTTTAACAGGACATCCCGAAACTCGAAGGGGATCAGGTGGAGCGGCTCTTCGTGCATCGGGCAGTCCATCCGCTCGCCCCCATCCGGCTGCCAGAAAAAGGTATACAGGCGCCCATCCTCGGTGTGCGAGTAGGCTTCCAATCCTTTTTTCAACAGGCGCACGATCGTGCTCTTGGCGGTCCCCACCGGGCCGTGCAGGAGCAGCACCCGGCGCTCCGTCCCATAGCGGCGGGCCGCCGATTGGAAAATGCGGACCAGCTCCATCAAGGGCTTATCCAGCCCGAAGACCGCGTCCTTGCCGTTTTCAAACGGGTCTTCGAAGAAACGATAGTGGATAAGGTTTTCCCGGCGAGAAGAATATTCTTCCTGGCCGTACGACACGATCATGTCATAGATGCGCTGGTACGCGGTCCGCGCGACCCGCGGATCCTGTTTGACGATCTCAAGGTAATCGTCGAAGGTTCCTTCCCAATGCAAATCACGGAAATTATTTTGATCTTGCAGTTGTTCAATCTTTTCAAGAATACTCATTTTAGTTGTCATCTCATGCCTCCTACGGATAACGCTCCGGGGATTGATAAGAGGAAGCTTAATCCCTTGGCAGGCCGTCGCCTTCTCGAGCCATCGATGCGAGCGACGGATAATACCAGGAGTTCTGCGGCCGGGTTTCGTCTGACCGGCCAGTTTCCATTTTTTTTAGTCGGTTATATCTGCCCCGGTTGGTGCGGGGCCATATCAATTCTGGGAGGGGTTGTCGATCTGCCGGGATCAATTCTGCGATGGTTTCCCGGCGGGCGGTGGGCAGGTTCTGGATTGAATGGGCCAAGGGGTTGGTTCGGCGTATTTGCCCTGACCCGATTCTGCTGCGAACGATCGAGCCGCACCTGGAGCGCGCCGGAAAGGCGCCTTGCGGGGACCGTGCTTCAGCTACTGCCTGGTTCTTTCCGCGCTTGAGGGAAGCTCCCTGCGTCTCTCCTCTACCATCAATCGCCAATTCCTCCGCTAAATCCGGGGATGAAGCGGTCGTCTGGCAAGCCGCCCCCGAGAGCGGCCCCACCATTCACTAAATTGACAAAGGAGAGGCCGGCAGTCGGCTCTACCCGGACAATAAGGGTAATATTTATTATTATCATTATAACCCCGATTGTTCGAGGGAGTTTTAACAAAAAAGCAAGGGGAAAAGATGGTTTTTCACATTCCACTGGGGGTGGTACCCAGGCCCCTCCCTACCCCCCGCTAAGAGCCTGGCGGCGAGCAGACCTGCCGCGCCAGCCCCGCCGCAAGCACCCCCATCCGCGCGTTGACCTCCCGGATACGGCGCACCAGCCGCGGCAGCCCGGCGAGATTTTGCGCCAGCCGGATCGCGAACCCCCGCGCCGGATCGCGGACGAGACCCGGCAGCGATTCATCCCGGCTGTCGAGCACAACCCGGGAGTGGTAGAAGGGCTTACGGTGATCGAGCGCCCACTCCGCGAGCGGGTAAGCCTCCATCTCGACGGCCAGCGCGCCGCTGCTCGCGGCGGCCGTTTTCTCCTCGGGCGCGAGCAGGGCTTTGGAAACGGTCAGGATCGGCCCGGCGAGCCAGCCGTCCCCCGCGGCCGTTTCGCAGGGGATGGCTGGCCTGCCAGCCATCAGGGCAGCCTCGGCGCAGACGACCGCGCCCGCCTCTGCCCTGGCCTGCAGCCCCCCGGCCCATCCAACCAGGCATAGGCTGCTGATCTTTGCCGGGTCCAGCCCGCGGCAGAAGCTGCCCGCCCGGCCAGGTCCTGCCCCACAGCGGGCAACGCGCAGGACGCCCTTCTCCACCAGGGGGGAAAGCGCTTTTCGGACGGCACGGAACTCGAGCGCCGTGGGCGTGACGATCAGAGGAATCGCGGTCAAGAGGAATCTGTTGGCTTCACAAAACCGCCCCCAAAAATCGGGGGCGGCCGTCAAAAGCGGGTCTACAGCGGGCGGTTGTATACCAGGTGATGTTTATAAGGAACCGCGCCGAAGCGCATGATATCCTTGCGCATCTGGTCCGCCGTATCCGCGTTCTGGGGGATGTCGATATGCTTGAAATGAAAATCGGTGAGCATCTTCTCCAGGTCGGCATACATCAGGGCATTTCCGCCCCGCCCCTGGAAATCCTTGACCATCCCGCCGCCGTTGGTGGTGACCCAGGTAGTCCGGTGCAGCTCGAGGAGCAGATCCGCGATGCTGATTGGGTTGATATGCCCTTTGGCCCGCTGCATGGCGGGGGTGATATCCGGGAAGGCCAGCCCGAAGCCGACGACCTTGTCTTTGTACGTCACCACCTTGATCAGGCGCGGGTCGGCGATGGTCATCATGCTGTCCATCATGAAATCCGCCTCCCGCTTGGTCAGGGGGTAATATTCCCAGTTCTCCAAAAAGCTCTGGTTGTACGCTTCGGCGATGCGCGACGCCCAGGAAACCAGCTCTTTTTTGTTCTTGAACTTGTGGACCTCAAGCTGGCCGCGCTCGGCCACCTTTTTAGCGATGTACTTGACCTCGTCGGGGATTTTCACGCTTTCCCCATTCAGGTAGAAAGACACGAAATCGTTCTCCGGCTTGAACCCCTGCTCGACGACCAGCCGCTCGTAATAAGGGTAGTTGTACGGCACCATGGTCATCATCGCCGGCTTGTCGAAAGCATCCGTCAGGATGCCATAGCCGTCGAAGGAGCTGAGCCCGCGCGGGCCCACGATGTGATCCAGCTTGTGCTCCCTGGCCCACGCGAAGGCGCGCTCGAACAGCGCAGCCGCCGCCTCGGAATCGTCCATGCATTCAAACAGGCCGAAATGCGCCTGCTGGAGGGCATGGTAGTGGATGAAGGAGTTATTTTTCATCACTGCCAGCCGCCCCACATCCTGACCGTCCCGCACGGCCAGGTAGAACTCGGCCTCGGAATGCTCGTAGAAAGGATGCTTCTGCGGGTTGAGCATGGTTTTCATGTCCGAATAAAACGGGGGGACCCAATACGGACAGCCCTTGTAGATTCGAAAGGCAAGCTCGATAAAGCGGTTGACCTGGCTGCGATTGCTTAGATCCACTTTTTCAATGCTGAGCATGGCTGATCTCCCGGGCGATTTTCATGGAAATAAATTTGGATGGCACGCTTATATCTGGATGAAGCTGGGGCAATGGTTTCTTGAAACGATCGCTTAATAAATCTGACCGGTTTCATTCCCGTTTCCCTCCGGGACTGCCGGGACGGGCCTCTTTCCAATGGAAACCCCATCCCCTTCGTGCCGTTCCGGGATCCCCCGCGAGAACGCTCGTTTAAGGGAAGGTCACGACGACCTTCAACCCATCCCGCTTGCCGGCGGCGGTAAA
>JAJYJF010000172.1 GCA_021796375.1 Chloroflexota bacterium
CGCATCTGCCTCGACCAAAACCCTCAAGGCAGAGTACCCCTCTTCCAGCGCCCGGTCTGTTTCAGCGCGTAAAAACTGAACGAGGTCTTCCGGCTCGCGGATCCCGCGCCCCCCGGATTCGCTCTTGCCCAAAATATAAGCGGCGAGCTGGCCGGTGGCGGGCATGCCCTCCTCGTCCAACCGGCTGCGGATCTCCTCTGCCAGGCTGCTCTGGAAAAATGCCTTTGGGCTGAGGACCAGCAGCTTTTCCCCCCGGGCTACCCCCTGGCTCAGATATGGGATGAGGACCGAACGCTGCTCTTCCCGGTTTTCCGCGAACCAGAAAAAGCAGTTTCCCACCTCAAAGTTGGCCATGTACCAGCTGACTGCATCATCCATGCTCAGGCCAGTCTCCACAGGGCAGGCTGCAGGCGCACGTTCGCAAGAAGCGACCCCAGCCTTTCGTTACCCCCACTCAAACCCGCAGGATCGTCACCGATCAGTTGCTTATAGAGTATTGTACCGAGTTCCGATAAAAATTCCTATACCGATATTTTTAGGATAATGCTCCGAATTAGGCGGCCGGCCGGAGGGCCTAAGCGACCTCGATCCGGTTGCGGCCGTTCTGTTTTGCACGGTACAGAGCGGCATCCGCGCGCTCCAGGAGGGCCTGCAAATCGGGCGTATCCGGGAGGGCGCGCGTCACCCCCAGGCTAATCGTCACCCGGACGGCCTCGCGGCCGAGCTGGAAAGGCTCCTCGGCGACCGAGCGGCGGATGCGCTCGGCAATTTCCGTGGCGGTAAACAGGTCCGTTTCCGGCAGCAGGATGACGAACTCTTCCCCGCCGTACCGGCTCAGGATATCCACGTGGCGAATGTTCGTCCGGCAGCGCCGGGCCAGGGTAACGAGCACCTGGTCGCCGGCGGAATGCCCGTGGGTGTCGTTGATCCCCTTGAAAAAATCGATATCCAGCATGATGGCGGACAGCGCGCGGCTGAAGCGCTGGAAGCGGTCGATCTCGCGCTGGCCCAGGTCAAAGAAACCCCTCCGGTTGTACAGGCCGGTCAGCGAATCGGTGATCGCCAGGCGCTGCACCTCGGAATGGAGCAGGGCGTTCTGAATGGCGGCTGAGGTGGTCGCGGACAGGCTCACGAGCAGCCGCAGGTCGGCCTCGCCGAAGGCCGACGGCAGGGATGAGCTGAGCGAGAGGACGCCCAGAATCTTATTTTCAACGATCAGCGGGGCGACCACGGCCGAGCGGACCTTCGGCTGGGCGTCCGGATTCACATTCTGCGCATCGATGCCCGCCAGCGTATCCGGCACCAGCAGCGCCCGGCGTTCGTGGACCGCCGCCAGCAGGTACTGCTGCTCCACCCCGCCGGTGATCTTCTGGATGCGCGGATTCTGGTATCCGAGCATGGCCCGCAGCTGCAGCTCGCTGGTCCCCGGGTTGATCAGGTGCAGCAGGCCCTTTTCAGCGGCGGGAATGGCGTTCTGGGCGGCATCCAGAATCTGACCGAGGAGCGTGTCCAGGTCCAGGGTGCCGAGCAGCGCCGAAGCGGCTTTATGGAGCGCGTCCAACTCGCGCGCCCGCTGGGCTTCGGCGGCGTACAGCCGGGCATTTTCAATCGCCAGCGCCGCCCGGTAAGCCAGGTCCTGTAAAAATGCCTGGTCCTCGGATGAAAATGATGGCTTCGAGTTCATCCGGACCACGTTCAGGGTGCCGATGAAGTTGTTTTGGGCGCGCAGGGGCACGATCAGCCCATTTTGGGGCGGGATCTGCACCCCCAATGCGGCGAGATCTTCGCTCTTCAGGCTCAGGATTTCATCCTGGGCGATATCCAGGACGATCAGCGGCTCGCCAGTTTTAAAGACGTGCCCCGAAAATCCCTCGTCCACCCGCTGCCGGGTAGCGTGGAGCACCCGCCGGTAGACCGAGAAGATCCCGGGGTCGTTGTGGTGAAACGCCACCGGGTCCAGCCACTGCCCATCATCCGAGACCAGCCGGATCACGCAGCCGTCGCCGATGGATTCGGAAACTTTCTCCGCGATGGTGCTGAGCACCGCGGGATAGTACAGCCCAGCCTCAGCAAAAGACCGCGTGAGGCTGGCCAAGGTCTCCAGCCGGGTGGTATCCCGGCGGGCAGCGGGTTCAGAGTTTTTTGACTGGGGCTTGTCCCGAAAGACCGAGACGGCTCCGGAAGGCGTCCCGCCCGGGCCCTGGACGGGGGTGCAGCTCACCAGGACCGCGCGCTGATGCCCGCCCGGCAGCTCGACCAGCATCTCCGTGTTGGTCCGGGTCAGCCCGTCCCGGGCAGAGACCAGGATGGGCAGCTCCTCCGGCTCGCAGGGGGATCCGTCCGGCCAGAGGAAGCGCAGCTCCAGCTGATCGATGCTCCCCCCCGTTTCGGGCATCCGCTCCCCAAAACGCTGGCGGAATACGGGGTTCGCCAGCAGGATTTCCCCGGTTGGGCCGATCATCAAGATGGCTTCGGGGACGAACTGGACCGCGGTCCGCAGGTGGTCTTCACCAGCGCGCGGCCCTGTTTTCCCTCCCCGGCCGGGGGCGGGGCGGCTCTGCTCCTCCAGGTCCGGATTCCCCAGCGCGGCCTCCGATAGGGTGACGACCAGAACGGGGCGGCGATCCAGCTCGGCTTGGCTGGCAGCCAAATCTACCCGGCGCGCAGCCCTGTCTTTCCGGATCAGATTCAGCGCGAAGCGAGCGGGAGAATCCGCCAACCAACCGCCCGGAGATCTCGCGGGATCGAATAGCGGGCGGGATTCAGGGTCGAACAGGTCGCGAAAATCCATGCCCTGCAGCTCGCCCTCCGGGTAACCGGTGAGTCCCTGCGCCGCCGGGTTGGCATAGCGGATCTGCATGTCCTCGAGCAGGAAGATGGCAGCGGACACCGTTTCCGCCAGGATGCGGAAAAGGGATTCGCTTTCGACCAGGTTCGAGGAGATCTTTTGGTTTGCCATGCGTTTCGATATTCCGATATTGATGATCTTATTTTATCAAATCTTCGGTCTGAGGAGTGGGGCGGCTCCGACAATATTCTTATATTTACGTGATATTATCGACATAGTTTGTGGACTATCTAGCAAGGAGGGAACCTTGGCAGTCTCTTTTGACACACCCATCACCACCACGGACCAAAGCATTGACCGGGTCCTTTCGGCGGGCCTGCCAGTCCTGCTTGTTTTTCTGAACCGGCCGGTAGCTGCGGCGATGGAGCAGGTATTGGACCATCTGGCAAAGGGAGCGTCTGGCAGCGCGCTCGTGGTTAAAGTCTATGCGGCGGACAGCCCTGAAGCCGCGCGCAGGTACCAGATCACCCGGCCGCCCGCCGTTCTCGCGATCTCCGGGGGGACGGTCCTGTCCCAGGCCGAGCAGGTGAGCCCGGCGCAGGTTGAGGAACACCTCAAATACCTGCTTGGAAAAGGCCCCCGCCCCGCGGCCACGCAGCCAGCCGCCTCCGCGGGTCCCGGCGCCGCTGCGGGGGAAGGCCGCCCGCTGCCGGTGAATGACGGCAGCTTTGACCGCCTGGTGCTCCAGTCTTCGCAGCCGGTCGTGGTCGATTTCTGGGCGCCCTGGTGCGGCCCATGCCGCATGGTCGAGCCGACCGTCGAGAAACTGGCCCATGAATATGCCGGCCGGGCAAAATTCTACAAGATGAACGTCGATGAGAACCCGGCGACCTCGGCGCGCTACGGGATTCAGAGCATCCCAACCATGATGGTGGTCAGAAACGGGCAGATTGTCGACCGTTGGGCCGGAGCGCTGCCCGAGATGGCCCTGCGCAGCCGGGTCGAACCCAGGCTGCGCGGCGGGTAGATCCGCCCATGGAGAGCTTCGACCCCCCCGCGAGCAGTCCCGCCAAGGTTACCGTCTACGGCACCAGCTGGTGCGCGGGAACCCGGCTGGTCCGCGCCTACCTCGACCGCCTGGGGATCCTCTACGAATACCGGGATATGGACCAGGATCCAGGCGCGGAACGGCAGGTGCGCTGGTGGACGGGCGGCGACGCCAGCCACCCCACCCTGAAGGTGGAAGGCGAGATCCTGATCGAGCCGCGAAATTCCGACGTGCAGCTGGTGCTGGCCCGGCATGGCCTGCTGTGAGCTCCCCCCGCAAAAACGCCTCGCGCCCGGATGCGGGCTGGTTTAATGGATCTCGATCTTCGCCGGGTCGAAAGACGGCTCGGGAAAAGACAGTTTGAGGCTCTCGAGCCCGCGGGTGACGAATCTGGCGACGATCAGGTTGCGGTACCATTTCCGGTCCGACGGCACCAGGATCCAGGGCGCCCATGGGGTGCTCGTCCGCGAAAGCATCTCCCCGTAAGCTTCCATGTAGTCATCCCATAAATCCCGCTCTTTCAGGTCCGCCGGGTTGAACTTCCACAGTTTATCCGGGTCTGCCAGGCGCGCTTCCAGCCGGCTTTTTTGCTCGTCCTTGCTGATAAACAGGCAGAACTTGAGAATCGTGGTGCCTGTTGCGGTCAGCATTTTTTCGAAGTTGTTGATCTGGTCGTAGCGTTTTTTCCAAACCTCTTTCGGTACCAGCTCGTGAACCCTGACAATCAGGACGTCTTCATAATGCGAGCGGTTGAAAACAACCAGCTCCCCTTCCCCCGGTACCTGCCGGTGAACGCGCCATAGAAAATCGTGGTTCAGCTCTTCAGGGGTGGGCGCCTTGAAGTTGGCCACCTTCACCCCCTCCGGGTTCACCCCGTCGAAAACCACGCGGATCGTCCCATCTTTCCCGGCCGTATCCATCCCCTGCAGCACAACCAGCACTTTGTGCTCGTGCTGAGCGTAAAGCACCTGCTGGAGCTGGTCCAGCTTGCCCGTCAGGCTGGCGATCTCGGGCAGTGCCTCCGATTTCCCTCCCGGGCAGTCGGCGCTGTCCCTGGGGTCGTACTGGCTGAGCTTCACATTGGCGCCTGGTTCGATGATGTACTGTTTCATGACTTTCCTCCCCACACGGTTCATCCCTCGAAGTATCGATTTCATCCAGCAAACTTTTTCCCTACCACCCCATTATAGACCGGGCCCGACCCGCCTGCGCGGATCAGCCCTCAGGACGTGAAGGTCCACGAGCTGACGACCGTCTCAAAAATCTGCTGCAGGTCCGCCTGGATGGTAGGGAGTGAATTATCCCAGGGCTGGAAGCTGATGAGGTAAGCTTTGCCCGCGTGTCCAAGCAGCAGGGCTCGCCAAGGAGGCGGACCAGCGAACCCATCCAGCAGGAAAGCCGGGTAGCCCTTCTCCAGCGTGATCTCGGTTTTGGACGGGGACCCGCCGGCGCTGTTTTGGGCGATGATTTCATCGGCATAATCTTGAATGCTCTTCCCCTGCAGATCCTCGAAGGTGATGGTCATCGCCCCGCCGTTCGAACTGGTCCCCGAGGTGGTGGGAAGCGTGCGGAGGATGATCGCCTTGGAGGGGTAGACGTAAAAGCTGGATGGAAAGAGAAAGCAGAATCCCCCCTCCGCGCCCCCGTAGCGAATCTCGTCCCCCACGGAAGGCGGGCAGGGCGTCGGGATCGGGCTGGGAGTGAACCGCACGCCCGGAGCCGGGTTGTTTTCGGGGGTCAGGGTTGGCCGGGCAGGGCCGGTTCCCGAGAGAGAACACCCCCCAATAAGACC
>JAJYJF010000173.1 GCA_021796375.1 Chloroflexota bacterium
GGTGGGCGAGGTGGCCACCTACACCTCGACGGTCGCGACCTACACCCCGGGGGCGCAGATGGACCTGGCTTTCGACTTCGACCTGGCGGATGCTACCGTGAAAAGCGCCCGGCTGGGGCGGGCCGAGGACGTGATGGATCTCCTCAAGCGCGATACCGGCTGGTTCCCATCCGGGCAGTACGCCAGCTTCCTCACCAACCACGACCAGGACCGCTTCCTGTCGCTGGCCCGAAACGACCCGCAGAAGGGAAAGGTCGCGGCGGCGCTGCTGCTCACCAACCCGGGCGTCCCGTTTATCTATTACGGTGAGGAGATCGGCATGCTGGGGATGAAGCCCGACGAGAGCATCCGCTCGCCGATGGAGTGGAGCGGCGGCCCCAACGCCGGCTTCACCACCGGCACGCCTTGGGAGGCGGTCAACCCGGACTACCCGACCAAAAACGTGGCTGCCGAATCAGCCGACCCGGGCTCGCTGCTTTCCTACTACCGCGAGCTGATCCGCATCCGCGGCGAGCACGAAGCTCTGCGCGAGGGCAGCTGGATCGGGCTGGCGGCCAGCAGCCCGGCGGTCGCCGCCTACCTGCGCGCGGCGCCGGCAGAGACGGCGCTCGTCATCTGCAACCTGGGGAAGGACCCGGTCTCGGGCCTGAGCCTGTCGCTCGCGAAAAGCGGGCTGTCCGGAAGGCACGCGCTCCTGCCGATCCTGGGCGCGGAGAAGCTGCCAGAGCTGGAGTTCAACCCTTCGGGCGGGTTCGCTGGCTACCAGCCGGTCCCGGAGCTCCCGGCGTACACGACGCTGATCTACCAGCTGCAATAAGCTTTCGCATCGCGTCCTCCCGCGGACTCGACCGGCAAAGACAGGCCGGATAGAACTGTCCCGAAAAATAAAGCGGGCTGGGGAGACTATCCCAGCCCGCTTGAATTCTTTTCAGAGGGGGTTATGCTGTTTTTGCGCTTTCAACCACCGCGGCGAACGCCTGCGGATCGCGTACCGCCAGATCAGCCAGCATCTTGCGGTTGAGCGTGATGCCAGCGGACTTGAGGCCGTGGACCAGGCGGCTGTAGCTGTACCCGTTTATATGCGCAGCCGCGTTGATGCGCACGATCCACAGCTTGCGCAGGTCGCGCTTGCGGGTGCGGCGGTCGCGGTAGGCGTACCACAGGCTTTTGAGCATGGCTTCGTTGGCGCGCCGGAAGAGCAAATGCCGCGAGCCATAATAGCCCTTGGCCATCTTCAATATTTTCTTGTGGCGCAGATGGCCGTGCGGGCCACCCTTTACACGTGTCATTTTCTACTCCTTTGCGAACCCTTGGGCGTCGGGCTGATTCCCGTTGCAAACACCCAACGGCCGCACAAATCGATGGATGCGGCTAGTCCTTGGTTTTGGACATGTACGGCGCCAGGCGCTTGACCGACGTGATGATCTTGTCGCCTTCGACGGTGATCATCTCCGGCAGCAGCACCTTGGTGCGCTTCGAGGTGCGGCGGCGCAGGTGGCTCTTGCCACCCTTGGTGCGGACCAGCACCCCGGACCCGGTCAGGCGGAACCGCTTCGAGGTTGCCTTGTGGGTCTTCAATTTCAGCTTTCCGGCTTTGAGCTTGCGGGGCACAGCATTACTCCTCTCTACTAAATTCTGCGCATCGCCCTGAGACAGGCAGCAAAATCTCCCGCTCCGGCGGGCACAGGGACCTCCATTTTCAGTTGGAGAGAACCCTTATTCAGCGGATTCGGCGGCGGCCGCGACCTTCTTCTTGATCGCTTTGCTGGGCGCCAGCACCATCAGCATCGTCCGCCCTTCCATCATGGGAGCCTGCTCGATGGTGGCGAAATCCGCCAGGTCAGCCGCAATTTCCCTCAGGTCTTCAAGCGCCAGCTCTGGGTAGGTGATCTCGCGCCCGCGGAAGCGGATGGTCACCCGGACCTTCATCCCCTCCGCCAGCCAGCGCCGGGCGTCATCGACCTTAAATGAGCGGTGATGCTCGTTCGTCTTGGGCCGCAGCCGGATTTCTTTGACCTCGATTTTGGTCTGAGCCTTGCGGGCCTCGCGTTCCTTCTTGGTCCGCTCGTACAGGAATTTCCCAAAATCCATGATCCGGCAAACCGGAGGGGTGGCTCCAGGCGCTACCTCGACGAGATCCAGCTCGGCTTCGCGGGCCATTCTCATTGCCTGATCAATGGGAACAACCCCCACGTTTTCGCCTTTTGCGCCGATCAAGCGAACCTCTGGGACACGGATGGTTTCATTTACCCGGTAACTCGTTGCGCTGATAGGTTTCTCCTTCTCAAAAAATCAAAAACGCTGCAGACGCTTGATAGCCAAGGCATCCGCACAGGTGGCATGGATGATACCACAGGTGCAGGGAATCGGGAATGGTGAACCGAGGACGAATCTCTACTTTGGCATGCCGTTGTAGACCGCCAGCCAGTCCGTGGCGATCTCTTTTTGAGCGTCCGCCAGGCTGATTGCCCCGGAACATACTTGGTCGTGCAGGTAGTTCTCCAGCGAGTCTTTTTGGTGAAAACCGGGCGTGGGGGAAGCCGCCTGAGGCCACAGGTTGGAGATGTCGTTCGAGCCGCCCAGCTCCAGGCTGACCAGGTGATCGACCTCATACTGGCCGGAGCCGTGGCTGGTGATCCCGTATTCGGCGTAGACCTGGTTCTTCTCGCTTTCCGGCACGTTCCGGACCGAGCTGGAATAGCCCGATTTGCAGATCTGAGCCGTGGTCACGTTCGGGAAGATGTCTCCGGGAGTGCAGGCTTTATCCTGCAGGCCGCCGTTGACCTTACACCCGGAGGTCTTGCTCTGGTGCCCCCACTGCGGCGCAGCCCCATTCGCACCTGCCGTTGCCGGCGGGTTGACCGCGGATGGCGGGGTCGGGGTGGTGGAAGAGGTGGCGCCTGGGCTGCGGAAGAAGAAGTAAGCGATGACGGCCAGGATGAACAGCAAAATGGTGGTAAGCGGGGTGTTCCTCTTTCTGCGCATGTCTCCTCAGCTTTAATCGGATTGCATTACCAGCCAGGTGTTCTCAAACTGTAATTCCTTCAGGGGCGCACTTTCGATCCAATAGAAAATGCGCCCGGCGGAACCCCAGCGCATCCCGCTGGCCGGATCCGAATCAATCTGGAGCAGCAGCCGCCAATCTCCCCGGGTTTGAACCGCCTGCGCCGCGGCCGGATCGTCCTGGCTGGTGAAGCCCTGCGAAACCAGCGCGCTTTGCAGCTGCATGTCGTCCTGAATCTCGTCGGGGTACCCGAAGATGCGGTGGTGCGGGACGCTCCGCTGCTGGGGGGTGAAGCGGTTGAACAGCCAGTCTTCGTAGCGGTGGATCGTATCGGGCGGCCAGGCGGTCCCCTGGGCTGCGTTCCCCGGCGCGAGGGGTACCGTCATCTCCCGGTCGAAGGTCAGCGCTGCCGGCTTGAAGCGGGCGCCCTCCGGCAGCCCATCCGGAAATTGTCCGGGCTGCAGCCGGGCCAGGTTTCCGTTATAAAAGGTGACCTGCCAGCCGCCCCGGTCCGAGGGGTCCGCGCCGTAGACCTCCTGGCGAGCATCGTAGAAGAACCACAGAACCCCGGCGGCCGGGAGCACGTGTTCCAGGTCCAGGTAGGCGAACTCGGCCAGGTTGAGCTGGCAGACGAACGACATGGGCACGCCCTTCCAGACCGGCCAGGGCATTTCGGGCGGCAGGTCAGGCAGGCCGCCCAGGCGGCAGGTCCCGATCGGCAGCGCGCTCACCGTCGGCGGCTGGTCGATCAGGCGGATGGAGGGCTGCGCCGCGCGGGCCACCTCATCCGCGACCGCTCGCAGCCCCACCCCTTCCAGCGCCGAGAAAATCCCGGCTTGTTCGGGGGTGAGCGGCGGTTTTTCCGGCTCTGGCTGGCTGAAGAGCTTCCCAAAGAGTCTGTTCATAACCAGATTATACAGTCACTGAATCCATTTTGTAACCAATTTTTACGAGAGTCTGCGGTTTAAAACCGCGAAAAGAAGAGTAAAATTGGTAAATTTTATCAGGAGTCTCGGGTATGGATAATGAGTCGTTCCACTTTACCGACAGCAAAGTCGTCATCCGGCTTCGCGACCGGGTTTGCGACAGCCCGGAAGAGCTGCTCTCCAGCCAGCTTTTTTACCGGGTCCTTTACCGCTGCATTGCCGACCTTTCTCGAAAAGATTCGCATTTGCTGGATATTTTTGGGCATACCAAGGTCTCCGAGCAGGATATCCGCCTGCTGATCGAGACCATCCGCTATCTGGCCATCCTGCCGGCCGACCAGGTGGTGAAGATCGTGAGCGGTTCGGAATCCTTCTTTCGAGACCGCGAGCTGTTTAATGACTTTGTTGAATACATCTACAACTACTGGCGCAGCCTGCAGCGCCTGATCGTCTGCGATTCGGAGGGCAGCCGCTTCGATAAACGGCCCTACCGCACGTTTAACAACACGGTTGAGACCCTGACGCATGTGATCCGCAGCACCTACCGGGATGTCCAGGAAAACATCACCGGCAACCACCCGCGCATCTACCGGCAGGTGCGAGCCGGCGCGGAAATCGCTACGATTGCCATGACGCGCCCCCTGCGCCTCTCGGGCGACCTGTACCACAAGCTGCTGGCGATCCCGGTGGTGCGCCAGGTGCTCATCTACCCGCCGCTGATCTTCAACCCGCCCATGAACAAGCGCAAAGGGTCTTTCGAGCGCGTGGAGCAGCACCCCCTCGCCACCGCCGAGCTCCGGCGCGACGACTGGCTGTGCTACCCGGCGAAGGTCGGCCCCCTGCTCATCCTGATCTACTTTAACCTGCGGTTTTTCGAACTCGGCTTCTCGCTGTGCAACCTGTTCGAGCTCGCCGGGGACGAGGATCTGCGCCGCAAGCCGGACGCCGTTTTTCTCTACGGCCTGCCGGATGAAGCCATGCAGCAGTTCGGGAAAAACCACACCATCTTTTATGAAGACCAGGAGGCCGGGATCCTCGTCGGAGCCATCCCCAACCGGGAGGAGTTCGGTTATTTCGGCTATATCAAGAAGATGGTGCTCACCCTGCATAATATCCGCATGATGAAGGAAGGCCGCATGCCTTTCCACGGGGCGCTGGTGAACCTGACGCTGCGCGAGAAAGGCGAATGCACCGTGCTGATCATGGGCGACACCGGGGCGGGAAAATCCGAGACGCTTGAGGCGCTGCGCCGCATGGGCGGTGACGACCTGGAAGATTCGGTGATCATCGCCGACGATATGGGCTCGCTGGCCATCGGGCCGGACGGGCGCATCTACGGTTACGGCACCGAGACCGGCGCGTTCGTCCGCCTGGACGACCTGCAAACCGGCTACGCATTCGGCCAGATCGACCGCACCATCATCATGAGTCCGGACCAGGTCAACGCCCGGGTGGTGCTCCCGGTGACGACCTTCCAGAACATCGTGCGCGGCTACCCGATCGACTTCGTGCTTTACGCCAACAACTACGAGGAGGTCGACGCAGCCCACCCGATCCTCGAGCCTTTCACCGATGCCGGGACGGCCCTGGACGTCTTCCGCTCCGGAAAAGTGATGAGCAAGGGGACCACCAACACCACCGGGCTGGTGCAGAGCTTCTTCGCCAACGTCTTCGGCCCGCAGCAGTATCCCGAG
>JAJYJF010000174.1 GCA_021796375.1 Chloroflexota bacterium
GCGGCGAAGCGCATGGTCACGATCCCGGCGCCCACCCCGAGCAGGACAACCCACAGCTGGTTGGAGAGGGTGATCACCACCACCACGTTATCCAGGCTGAAGGCCAGGTCCATCAGCTCCACCGTCAGGACGGTGCCCCAGAAGCTGCGCTCGCGGATCAGCTTGGTCTGGACCTGCTTTGGGGTGGGTTCTTCTCCCAGGCGGCCGAGCTCGGCGGCGCTGATCTTGAGCAGGTAGAGCGCCCCAATGAACTGCAGCCAGGGGCTGCGGATGACGTAGCTGGCCAGGACGAGCATCAGCGCCCGGCCAATGTACGCGCCGATCAGCCCGACCCGCAGGGCGGCCCGGCGCTGCGGTCCGAGGATCCGGTCCATGGGACGGCCCAACGGCTCCAGAACCCGCGGCCAGGGGATGAGCTCGCGGTCCGGGAGGCGCAGCACCATGGCTCCCAGCACGGCGGCGTTATCCAGCGAAAGCACGCCCTCCAGAAAGATGATCTGCGCCAGGACGACGGCCAGCCCGGCGATTTCTTCGAGTCTCAAAATATCCCTGTCCCTCCTCCGAGAGGCGTGGGTTCCGTCCCGGCTTCCTGAAATTCACGGGGTCAAAGATTCAGGCCGCGAGCGGATCCGGAGGTGGGGTGATTCCGTCAAAAATTAGGGGTACACCCCTGCGAGCCGGATGCTTGCTTAAATCCATCCCTGACAAGCGCATTCCGGGCCGCCCCAGCGCCTCAAATCAAAAGTTGCCCGCAGAGGTACGTTCCAGGCAGGCGCGCACCGGGGCAAAGCTCCGCCGGTGAACCGCGGATGGCCCCAGCAGCGCCAGCGCTTCCTGGTGGCGACGGGTGCCGTAGCCCTTGTGGCGGGCGAAGCCGTAGCCGGGGTAATCGGCATCCAGCGATCCCATCAACGCGTCCCGCGCGGTTTTGGCCAGCACCGAAGCCGCCGCGATGCTGAGGGAGCGCGCGTCGCCCTTGATCAATGCGCGCTGCGGCAGGCCCGCCTCCGGGAGGTCGAGAAAATCCACCAGCAGGTAGTCCGGTGCGAGGGTGAGGGCTGCCAGCGCCCGGCCGGCAGCCTGCCGGGTGGCTCCTACAATCCCGATCTGGTCTATCTCCTGCGGAGAAGCGAAGCCCACCCCCCACGCCAGCGCCGCGGCCCGGATTTCCCGCGCCCAGAAATCCCGCTGGGCAGGGGTCATCTGCTTGGAATCGCGCACCCCGGCCAGGCGCCCGGGGAGCTGCGGGTCGGGCGGGAGGATCACCGCACCGGCCGCCACCGGTCCGGCCCAGGCGCCGCGCCCGGCCTCGTCGATGCCGCCCACCCGGACGATCCCAGCCGCCCACAGCGGGATCTCGAAGCTGAGATCCGGGGCCGCGGGAAGCTGGGCGGGATCAAACCGCGCGGTCATAGCAGCCGGTAACGGCCCTGCGCCGCATGTCGAGGAGATCCATCCCCATCTGCAGGCTGTCCCGGAGGACGCGAACCTTGGAGTCGGGGTTGAAGTACCAGGGGATGGGCACCTCCACGATCTGGTATCCCCGCCGGCGGGCGATGAACAGCAGCTCGACGTCGAACGACCAGCCCATGATCGTCTGGCAGGGAAAAATTTTCTCGACCACGCCGGCGCGGAAGCACTTGAACCCGCACTGGGTATCCTGGAGCCCGGGCAGGGCGGCCAGCCGCACCATGCTGTTGAACGCCCGGCCGACCAGGTGGCGGTAGGCCGGCTCGTTGTAGCGCACCGCCCCGGGCGCCTCGCGCGAGCCGATAGCGATATCCGCGCTCAGCGCCGGCGGGATGAAGCGGTTGATCTCGGAGACCGGCATCGAAAGATCGACGTCGCAGAAAAAGCGGAATTCGCCGCGGGCTTCGAGCATGCCGCGCTGCACCGCGCGGCCCTTCCCGCGCTGGCTCTCGGAAAACACGCGCAGGCAGGGATCCTCCCGGGCAAACCCCTGCGCGATCTCCAGGGTGCGGTCCTGGCTGCCGTTCTCAACCACCACCACTTCGGCCGGGTACGGCTGGTTTTTCAGGAAGGAAAGGGTTTCCGCCAGGGTTTTCGGCAGGCGGCGCTCTTCGTTGTAAGCTGGAAAGACGATCGAGAGCAGCGGTTGGGTCAAATCGATTTCATCCCTCGCGGGGGCAGGTCAGAAGAGCGGCACGCCGGGGAGGCGGTCGCCGGCGGCAGTCTCGCTTTCCCCGGCAACGTACTCCCGGCCATCGCTTTTGTGCAGCCGCACGCGGCCCATGACGTCGAAGGTGCTGGCCAGAAGCGGCTTCCTGCGGCCCGCGACGTACACCTTGCCGGATTTCAGCTCGTCGATCAGCGCCTGGCGGGTGAGGAGGAGCCGGTCGGTGAAAATCGGCCCGCGGCGCTCGTAGACGCGCACCGTGCTGATCTTTCCATCCTGCGCGTAGCGCACCGCTTCGATCACCCCATCGTACTTTTTAATTGCCATTCGTTTCCTGCCCCTGTCTATCTTTAAAGATACAATCTTCCAATTTTAACATGAATATCGGCGGCGTTTCGCCCGATCTGAAAGATCAGAATAAAGCGGAAATAAAGGTGCTAAATCTTCATAGCTATTTCCACTCTCTGTCTTTGCTTTCCACGGCTGTGATGTTGGGATATCGGGAGATGTAAGACAATATTCGCGCCTCCCGAAAGGTGACGGGCCATGGTTCTTCTCTCCCAGGGGAAGAAATAAGGGAGATGCGGGAAACGAGAAACTGGAAAATCTCTAAATGAAGTTTGTGAAATCGTTGAAGATCATCCTCTGAGAAGAATGAGGTTATACTGATAGAACCGCTGAATGATGTAAATATAGAGTTCGAGCAGAGGTCGACATATGCCTGTCATCGAACTGGAATTACAGGATCTCGTAAGGGATATTGCAGACGTGCTCAAAGAATTTGATCGTGAGAGCCCGGTTCATAAAGATTTTCAGCCAGGAATCGGACCATTTGGCGAGCCTCAGTTGGTCAAAGAAATCGCTAATCGACTAAATTTAAAAAGGGGCTATCAAACAGTGACCAGAAGAACCCCTGACCTTGATGTTAACGGTTTCTGGGCAGTCGAATTTAAAATCGTTCGGCCGTTTGGCGATAACGGTACACCAGCAGAAAACTGGTCTGTAAATATGTTGCATCCTTATAGTGGAAATACGAGCCTGATCGGCGATGCAATCAAGCTAGAAGCAATGAATGGTTTTTATCGAAGATGTGTCTTTATGATCGGTTATGAACACGAACCGCCTAAAATCTCGTTAGATCCCCTGGTTAAATCTTTCGAGTTGATTTCGCGTGAAACCATTGGCATTCACCTGGGTAATCGGGTTGAAGAAATTCGTGATCATCTTGTTCATCCCGTACATCAAAAAGTTCGTTGTATCGGGTGGGAAATTCTGCGGTCAAAGACTCCTTGATTATAGGCATAGTACTGACAAGAAGAGTATTTGCGGGGGAAACGTTTTTCCCATGCAAACCGCACTCGCTCACAGGGCACTGACCGGAAAATTATAGCTCCCGCCGTGGCACCCGGGGAGCGCCCTCCTCATCGGCGCGGCTGGTAGGAACAACCATTCCGGGTTATAGTTAATCCGAGAATGCCGCTGGACTTGCCTCTCTGCTTAAAATCAGTCACGCCGGCGAGCCCTCCCCGCGGGTGAGAGCGCTCGCGGCGGTTGGACCTCCCGTCAAACCAGGAACCACAGCCGGCTGCCAACCCTGACCCATGGCGATCGCCATCCTGATCCTCCTGATCCTCCTGCTGGCCCTGGCCGGGGCGCTTTATGAAGCCCGCGCCGAGGCCGCCGGCCGCCGGCGTTTTCCGCCGCCGGGGCGGCTGGTTCCGGCAGGCGCCGGCCGGATCCACCTGGCCGGGCTGGGAGAGGCCGTGCCCGGCCGGCCGGCGGTGCTGCTCGAGAGCGGCCAGGGCAGCTGGTCGCTTGCCTGGCGCGACCTGCAGGGTCAGATCGCTGATTTCGCCCGCGTCCTGGCGTACGACCGGGCCGGGCTGGGCTGGAGCGACCCCGGGGAGCGCCCGCGCACGCCCGAGCGGTTGGCGGACGAGCTGCACCAGGCTCTGGCGGCCGCCGGCGAGACCGGTCCGTTCGTGCTGGTCGGCCAAGCGATGGGCTGCCAGCTCGCCCGGCTCTACGCCGCGCGCTACCCGGAGCAGGCTGCCGCCCTGGTGATGGTCGACCCCGCCCCGGGGAGCCCCCGCGACCTGCCCGCAGAAGAAGCGCGCAGCCTCCGCAAGCTGGCGTCCCGCTCCCAGGCCGCCGCGGCCCTGGCCCGGCTGGGCATCCCGCGGCTGGCATGCCGCCGGTTTTTCCCCTCCCCCGCGAGCAGCCCCGACCAGACCCTCCTGGCGAGCCAGACCCTCAACCCGCGCTTCTTCCAGGCCCTCGCCGACGAGACCCGCGGCTTTCTCGACCCTTCCGCCTGGCGGGAATTGCCGGATTCGCTTGGCGACCTGTTCCTGGTGATCGTCTCGCCCGGCAGGGATACGGGCCAGGCGGAGGATCCGGACCCCCTGCTCGGGCTGTCTTCCCGCAGCCACCGGATCCCGGTCGTGGGGGGGACAAACACGCTGGCGGCCCACCCCGAGGCGGTGCTGGCCGCCATCCAGGCGGCGATCGAGATCGCCGCCCTCCGCCCGGCAAGCCGGTCAGGCTCTGACGGCGGTCCCGCTTCCCAACCCGCGGCAGAGGCTTGAATGGACCTGTATATGCTCGGGCACAGCAATCACCCCATCGACCGGTTCCTGGGGCTGCTCCAGAGCCAGGGTGTTGAGACCCTCGTCGATATCCGCTCAACGCCCGCCAGCCGCTTCTACCCGCAGTACAACCGGCGCCGCCTGGAAGAAGCCCTCGGACAGGCCGGGATCCGCTACGTCTATCTAGGGGACTTGCTCGGCGGCCGGCCGAAGGACCCCGCCCTCTACCTCGGGGGCCGGCTTCCCGTGCGCGGCGAGAAGAACCCTCCCCAGCCAGATTTCGCGCGGATGATGCGGCTGGAGTCCTTCCAGAGCGGGATAGAGCAGCTGCTGGGGATCGCCCGCGCGAGCCGGGCGGCGGTGCTGTGCAAAGAGGAAAACCCGGCCGCCTGCCACCGCCACCAGCTGGTGGCTGCGTACCTCTCCCGCGCGCACCCGGAGGTGGCCGTCTGGCATATCCGCGCCAGCGGCCTGGTGGAGGACGCGCGGGCGGCAGGGTTCGATCCGCCGGTCTAACCGCCCGCTTCCGGCCGGACGGAGAGCTAGCCGCGCCGCGTGGGAGGCTGGCGCGGAAAATAAGCTTCCGCGCGTTCCCGGATTCAAATAAAAAAAGGAGGCTTTCGCCTCCTGGATGGTCGGGGTGGGCGGACTCGAACCGCCGACCCCCGCGTCCCAAACGCGGTGCGCTACCAACTGCGCTACACCCCGCCAGACCCGAGTATACCGGGTTTTCCCCTCCCCCGTCAAGGACTCCGCGAGAAGTGTTAGCCCAAAGTAGTAGAGTCCCCTTTTGCCAAAATTAAAATGTCCCCTTTGAAAGGGACGCAAAGTGGACGAACTACTTACGATGAGCAAACAAGAATTATCCCGTCTCGAAGTCATGCAGCG
>JAJYJF010000175.1:0-1100 GCA_021796375.1 Chloroflexota bacterium
ATCCTGGTTTATAATCTTCCTTAGGAGACAAACTATGTCCACGAATCGTCCACGCACCGCGATCCGCACCGACAGCGGGTTCTTGCGCGATCTTGTGAACCGGGTCAAGCTGATCCTGAGGCTGATGGGAGACCGGCGGGTCAGCCCGTGGTTGAAGCTGCTGCCGGTAGGCGCCCTCCTGTACGTCGTCTGGCCAATCGACATCCCCGGCCCGTTCGACGATGCGGCGGTCTTATGGCTGGGCACCAGCCTTTTTGTCGAGCTCTGTCCCGCGCAGGTGGTCCAGGAGCACCTGGAGGGTATCCGCCGGGCTCCCCAGGTGAGCTGGGAGACCTCTCCCGCCGGGGAGGTGGTCGACGCGCAGTTCCGCGAGACCGGTCCTGGCTCGAGCCGTCAGGTTTAGCGGGTTTTTTCCATTAGAGGTGCGGCAGCCCAGATGCGGGCTTAAGGGGGTAAAGATGAGGGTAAAAAATCGTCGAACGCTGCTCGGGTCGTGGGCGGCCGGGCTCAGCCTGGCCGCGGTCCTCCTCGGCGCCTGCTCCCCGTCGGGCAGTCCATCCGCCAGCCAGGCGCCGGCGGCAAACCCGCCGGGGACCGAAATCCTGGTGGAGTCCAGCCCCACGCCTGGCGCAGCGAGCCCGACCGCCGCCCCGCCTGGGGCCAGCGCCACGCCGCTTCCGGCCGTGACCGTCCCGGCGACCCCCGGGAGCAGCCCGGAAGCCCAGACGCCGGCGCCCACCCCGAGCGGGTCCGCACAGCTTTCCCCCGCCACCCTCCCGGATCCACAAACCGCCCGCTGGGTACCGCTGGACTTCAGCCTCTCGGACGTGGTCGGGGTCGCGAACGCCGGCGACGGCTCGGGGAGGTTGTTCGCCCTAGTTCGCAGCGGGTCGATCCGCGTGATCCAAAACGGCCGGCTGCTCGGCGCCCCGTTCCTGGATATCACCCGGCAGGTGACCAGCCGCGGGACCGAGCAGGGCCTGCTGGGGCTGGCGTTCCACCCGCATTACGCCCAAAACGGCTTTTTTTACATCAACTATATCGACCTGAACGGGAATACGGTGATCGCCCGCTACCACGTGAGCTCTGACCCGAACCGG
>JAJYJF010000175.1:1110-5608 GCA_021796375.1 Chloroflexota bacterium
CTAGCGCACAGGTCGTTCTGCGGGTCCAGCAGCCGTTCCCGAACCACAACGGTGGGAGCGTCGTGTTCGGCCCGGATGGCTACCTGTACCTGGGGCTGGGGGACGGCGGGAGCGAAGGAGATCCGCTCCTCAACGGCCAGAATACCCAGACCCTGCTGGGCAAGCTGCTGCGCATCGACGTGGACCACGGCAGCCCTTACAGCATCCCGCCCGATAATCCCTTCGTGAACGGGGGCGGCAGGCCAGAGATCTGGGCCTATGGGCTGCGCAATCCCTGGCGCTTCTCCTTCGATTCGGCGACCGGCGGCCTGTATATCGGCGACGTCGGGCAGGATAAATACGAAGAGATCGACTACCTCCCGGCTGGCAGCCGGGGTGGGGTGAATTTCGGCTGGAGCCTGCGAGAAGGTTTCCATCCTTATAAAGGCGTGCCGCCTGCCGGGGTTACCCTGACCGACCCGGTGTTCGAATACGATCACAGCCAGGGCTGCGCGGTCATGGGCGGCTACGTTTACCGCGGGAAAGCGCTCCCGGCCTGGCAGGGGGTGTACCTCTTTAGCGATTACTGCAGCGGAAACGTCTGGGGCCTGATCCGGGAGCCGGACGGCAAGTGGGTTGGAAAGGTGATGTTCCAGACCGGATTGGCGATCACTACCTTCGGCGTCGACGAGCAGGGAGAAATCTACCTGGCCGACCAGCGCGGGGGGCTTTACCAGCTTGTGGCGCGCTGAGCCGGAAGTGTCATTTGTCTCCACAGGAATATGACTGCCGACACTGGCAATCGGTGCGGAGAAAAAGTATATTACAATTACGATAGTCAACGGGATATTTGCACGGAGGTGCCGAATGGCGGTTCGCAGCTGGCAAGCGTTGAAGACCCAATATTGCATCCGCGCGGATGAGGAAGTCTCCCTGGAGGCAGAAATGGTATTCCCCTCCGAGACCCTGCCGGACCAGCCTGCCAGGGTGATCGCACACCGCTGCTCGCACGGGCTGGCTTGCAACCAGTTCAGCCAGGCAACCTGTATGTGGGCCGGCACCAACCCATCCTACGACCCGTTTGCGGAAAAAGCCTGAAATCGTAAATTCCACCAGCCCCAGGGCTGGTACCTCCTCCTTGAGCCAGATCGCCCCGGATTACCTCCCGGGGCGATCTGGTTTATAGCGAATGAGACTCTCCCCCGGGAAACCCCCGCCGCGCAGGACGCCGTGTTTCTGGCTCCCAGATCCGGTTCACCCTTGACGTAAACGCTCTTCCTGGTTAAAATTCACAAATTATCAAAAATTGTGCATCTTGCGTAATCGCACGGAAAGGTGAGGCCGCGAATGCCTGACAGTGACGAACGCCGGCAGCAGATCCTCGACGCGGCCGCCGGCGCCATCATCCGGCTGGGGTATGACAAGACAACCATGAGCGATATCGCCGAGGAAGCGGGCGCGAGTCGAAGGACCGTTTACCTGTACTTCAAAAGCAAAGAGGAACTCTTCGAAGAGCTCCTCTACCGGGAATACCTGCTGTACGCTCAAGCCTGGTTGGAACAGGTCGAAGCAGACCCGCGCGGCGGGACGATCGGAGGCGTCTACCGGGCAATTTTCCATGCCGTGAACCGTCGCCCCTTGATCGCCGCCCTCCTGCGCCGGGACCGGCGCGTGATCGGCAGCTACCTGCGCAAGCGGGAGAACCTCTTCTCCCAAATGCTTTCCGGCGTGAACACGGTTTCTTTCTTCCAGGCGTTGCAGGCCGCGGGGGCGTTGCGCCAGGATCTCGACGCCACCGTGATACTACATATCGTCGAGATGCTGTCTTACGGCCAGCTGACCATCGGGGAGTTCAAACCGCCCGACCAGTTTCCACCCGATGAAGCGGTGATGGCCGCGCTGGCCGACGTGATGGACCGCGCGCTGCAGCCGGAAGGCGGCGGCAAAAGCGAGGCGGGCAAAGCCCTTTTCCGACAGATCACCGCCGCGGCCCGCTCCCAGATCGAGCAGATCAAACAGGCGGCGGACTCAAAGCACAAGCCTCTCATCGGAGCAACCCATGACAACTGAGAAGATCGTCTTTACAAAAGAAAAAGAAACGATGCTCATGACCTTGAGCGGTCGAGCGATTCAGAGCCAGTGGAAGGACCCCATCCTGCGCGATCCCTGGGCCGAAGAAGCCATGCGGCATATCGACTACGACATGAGCAGGTCCCTCAAGGGGGTGAGCTCGTGGAGCATGTGGAAGGAGATCGGATATACCATCATCGCCTCCCGCGCGGCGACCTTCGACCTCCTGGCGGCCCGCTATCTGGCGGAGCACCCGGATGCGGTCGTGCTCCATCTGGGCTGCGGCATGGACAGCCGCATTTTCCGCATCGATCCGCCGGCCAGCGTCAGCTGGTTCGACGTGGATTATCCGGACGTGATCGACCTGCGCCGCCAATTGTTCCCCGACCCCGGCACGGCTTCGCCGCTGCGAGGGGACCGGGCCGCCTACCACCTGATCGGCGCATCCCTGCAGGATTTGCGCTGGTTGGAGGAGGTTCCCCGGGACCGGCCCGGACTGCTGATCGCCGAGGGGGTGCTGCACTACCTGAGCGAGACGGAAGTAAAAGCGCTCCTCAACGCGGTGGTCGCGCATTTCCCCGCCGGGCAGATGATCTTCGATATCTGCAATTCGCTGATCGTGAAAAGAGCGGGCGCGAACGTCGGGGGCACAGGCGCCACCTACCGGTGGGGGCTGGATGATCCCCGCGACATCCAGCAGCTCGAGCCAAAGCTCGAGCTGGTCAAGGAATTCAGACCCAGCGAGCAGGTCGCCTTTTCCCGCTTCCCGTTCTGGTGGCGGGCCCAATACCGCGTCATGGAGACGATCCCGGCGCTGAGACGGATGGAGCGCACGCTGGTCTACCGGTACGGATAGCCTACGACGTCACCGCCAGCTTCCGCCCGACTTTCGCGAACGCCTCCAGGCCCTTATCCAGGTCCGAGCGCGAGTGGGCGGCGGAGATCATCACCCGGATGCGGGCCTTTCCCTTCGGCACGGTCGGGTAGCCGATCGGCATGGCAAAAACGCCTTCGTCGAAGAGCTCGCGCGAAAACTGCTGGGCAAGCGGCGCCTCGCCGAGCATGATGGGGGTGATCGGGGTGACGCTGCTGCCGGTATCGAACCCGAGGCGCTTCATCTCCGCCTTGAAGTAGCGCGAATTCTCCCACAGCCGGTCCACCAGCTCGGTCGACTCCTCCAGGATGTCGAGCGCGGCCAGGGTGGCGGCCACGTCCGGCACGGTCACCGCCGAGGAGAACAGGAAAGGCCGCCCGCGCTGGCGCAGCCACTCCACGATCACCGGGCTTCCGGCCGCCACGCCGCCAACCACCCCGAAGGCCTTGGAGAGGGTGCCGATCTCCACGTCCACCTTGCCGTGGAGCTGGAAGTGGTCGACGATCCCGCGCCCGCCTGCGCCCATCACCCCTTCGCCGTGGGCGTCATCGACCATCAGCAGGATGTCGTGGCGGCTGGCCACCTCGTAGATCCGGTCCAGCGGGGCGATATCGCCGTCCATGCTGAACACGCCGTCGGTGACGATCAGCGCCCGGCGGAACCGGCCCTGGTTCTCCTGGATCACGCGGTCGAGATCGGCCGGGTTGGCGTGGGCATAGCGGATGATCTGCGCCCCGGAGAGGCGGCTGCCGTCGATGATGCTGGCGTGGTTCAGCTCGTCGGAGTAGATCGCGTCCTCTTTTCCCACCAGGGCGGGGATGGTGGCCAGGTTGGCGGCAAACCCGGATTGGAAGGTGATGGCCGCGTCGACGTGCTTGAACGCCGCCATGCGCCGCTCGAGCTCCAGGTGCAGGTCCATCGTCCCCGCGATCGAGCGGACCGCCCCCGGGCCGACGCCGTAGCGCGCCACAGCGGCCTGAGCGGCCTGGACGATGCGCGGATCGTTTGCCAGGCCGAGGTAGTTGTTCGAGCAAAAGTTGAGCACGTGCACGCCGTCCACGGTCAGCCAGGCCCCCTGCGGGGAGCTGATCGTGCGGATGCGGTTGTACAGCCCGGACTGCTTGAGCTGATCCAGCTCATCTTGGATCCATTGGACTTTCGCTGGCATATTCTCCTCTTATTCCTTTGAAAACTGCTGCGCCCCATCGAGACGTTCGCGCGGCGGCTCAGCGCCGGGCCAGATCATTATACATCACCCGTATCGGAGAGGCCCGCCTCGGCCAGGTAGCCCATCTCCGCCAGGGCTGCCAGCACCTTTTCGCGCGCCGCCTCGGGGATAATCACCGCGGTCGGGTTGAGCGGCTCGCCCAGGAAGCGGGCCGCCCGCGACTGACGCAGCGCAGCCAGGATCTCGGGCGAGCTGAAGCGCAGGACGAGCAGCCTGTCCATCCTGACCTGGGTGCCGCCCAGGTCCCAGCGCTCCAGGGCCTGGATGAAAGCCGGCGGGGGAGGGCTGGAAGCATGCTTGCGCAGCAGGTGGATCAGCGCCGGGGCGCGCAGGCCCTGCTCGCGCGC
>JAJYJF010000176.1 GCA_021796375.1 Chloroflexota bacterium
TACCAGGAATCGCTCAACAACATCGTCAAGCATGCCAACGCCACCGATATCTGGATCACCTTCACCAAGGATGAGGATACCGCGATCATGGAAATCCGGGATAACGGCGAAGGATTTGAGATCCCGCACGACTGGCTGGACCTGGCGCGCCGCGGGCACCTGGGCCTGGTAGGGATGCGCGAGCGCGCGCTGGCGGTGGGAGGCGACGTGGAGATCGCGTCGCAGCCCGGTAAAGGCACGGTGCTGCGCGTCATCGCCCCGATCAACGCCTGACGCGACCGCCGTCAATCGTGAGAATGCTGCTTGCGCAGCGATGCGCCTGCTTCCGGCGAACTCAGCGAACCTCTCCACCCGGTGGGGAAAACCCTGTGCATCCAACCGTCCAGGGATCCAAAAATGGGTCCCGCGAAGCCGGCCGCCGGGCTGGCGAGAGCCGTCTCCTGCAGGACGAAGGCGACCAGCGAGGTGGTCCTCCCCGTATCCCAGGAGTGCTCCTGCGACTGGCCCAGCACCTGGATGAGCTGCCCCTCCACCCACTGGTGGAAAAGCTCGGGCGAGATGGCTTTGGGAAAAGTCTTTCGCCCGCTGGAATGTATGGCCTCGACCCGCTCCAGCACCGGGCTGTAAAAATAGGTGGGCGGGTCTTTTTCGTTAACGGTTTTTGCGTACCGCACCAGGTCTTGAAATGCGCTCTTGTCCGCCAGCGAGGAGGGAAGCCAGCCGCGCGTACCGTTCAGGTTTAATACCATCCTTCCCCCTAACCTCGAACCACGAAATTAACCACCGCGCAGGCTCAGCCTTGAAAACGGGGCTGGGCTGCCGCGGTGAACCGATAAAAAACCTCTGCCTGCGCCCCGGATCGCCGCGTCCCTACCCTGGGATGGCGCCGAAGACCAGATCCCGGCTGAAGACGCAATGCCGCTGCTCGATCAGCGGTTTCGCGAAGGCAACCTGGTAAAGAACCGTCCTGGAAAAATTCCCGGGGCCGTTCCGGGGTATATAGATTCTATGGAATCTCTCCGGCTTCGGATAGCTGGGGAATCTCCTCCGGGCAGTAGGGATAAATCATCCTCGCCGCATGACATTCACGCCCCCATCCGGCAGGCCCGGCAAAAAGCGATCAGCCGCCTCGCGGATGAGAGCCTTCCTGCCTGCTCCGATCCCCCGGGCGATTTGACACCAGCCCTGCTTTCCCTGTATAGTTCATCCATCTCATTTGGGGGGTCTGCAGTATGCCTTTTTTAGCTTTCGTGGCTGGCCTGATCCTGATCTTCGCCGTACTGGTCGATGCGTTCGAAACGGTCGTCCTGCCCCGCCGGGTGAGCAGCCGCTACCGCATCGCGGGCGTGGTCAACCGGTCCTTCTGGTGGCTCTGGTCCCAACCGGTCCGCCAGGCGCCCTCCCGCCGCTGGCGAGAAAACTACCTGGCGGTTTTTGGCCCGCTCTTGCTGCTGGTGATGCTGATTTTGTGGGTGATCTTTTTGATCCTGGGATACGCCCTGATCTACTGGGCCCTGCAGTCTCCGTTCCTGACCCAGGCGAAGGGTCCGATCTTTGAGCTGGACCTGTATGCGAGCGGATCGACACTATTTACCGGGCTGGGAGATATCTCGCCGGTCACCTGGATCGCCCGCGTGCTGATGGTCTCGGAGGTGGGGATGGGGTTCGCCTTCCTGGCCCTGGTGATCGGCTATGTTCCCCCGGTTTACCAGGCATTTGCCGACCGCGAAGCCAAGATTACCCTGCTGGACGCGCGGGCGGGCTCGCCACCCACGGCCTTCGAGCTGCTGCGCCGCTGCGGCGAATCGGACCGCTGCGTGGAGGCCAGGGATTTCTTTGAGAATAACGAAATCCTGTGCGCCGAAATCCTGGAGACTCACCTTTCCTACCCGGTGCTGAGCTTCTACCGCTCGCAGCACGAGAACCAATCCTGGCTGGCGGCCATCACCATGATCCTGGATACCGCCGCCCTAGTCGTCATTGGGGTTGAAGGGATGTCGAAGCAGGAGGGGCGGCTGACCTTTGCCATGGCGCGCCATACCATCGTGGACCTGGCGCAGGTCCACCAGGTGCCGCCGCACAATCCCTCCGCCGGGCGGCTCAGCCGGGAAGATTTTGAGAAGATGCGCGCGATGCTCAAGGAGGTCGGGATGAACCTGGAGGAGGATGCGGACAGCTACGAGCGCCTGGCGAAAATTCGCCTGCTGTATGAGCCTTATCTCGAAGCGCTGTCGGATTACCTGCTGATGCCCATTCCCGGCTGGATGCCCGAAAACGAAATCCTCGACAACTGGAAGCTGACTGCCTGGGGCGGCCCGGGACAGATCCGGCTGTAGGGGCAGGTCCGGTCACGGTTTAAGGAAAAAAATACCCTCCCGAGCAGGATATACACCGCCAGGAGCAGCAGGCCCTCGAACCAGATCGTCTCGCCATCGCGAGCGGTCGCGCTGGCGAGAGGCCTGCCCGTCCCACGGGCGATGGAAAGGGGGGCATTTCACCGCTGTGGGAAACGACCCTGGCGCATCCGGCAGGGTCGTTTCGCGAACCGCCCCTGCGGCCGGAACGAGAAATTTGCCATCAAATTGAAATGCACCCGAGGGAAAGCCACAGGTGGACAGAATCGAGAAAATTTGCTAATATTTCACGTATTAAGGTCTAAATAATAAATTAGATCTTGCTTCAGGCGCAGCGCTCTGCTGCGGAACGGCTTCGTGCATCTATTCTTCGATGAGTGGGGGGAAAAGAACCTATCGAAACCGCGATTATTGGTGATCTTCAGGTGACCAGCCCGGCGCCGCGCCCGGCCTGGCACGAAATCCTCGGGCGGGATCCAAACGGGCTGGTCTTCCAGACTCCCGAATGGACCGAAGCGATGTGCTCAACAGGCTATTACACCGACGCCAGCCGGCTGTACGAAGCAGCCGACGGGCGGCGCTGGCTGGTCCCCATGGTCCGCAAGGCGGCAATGGTTGCCCCTCTGGCGGCCCAGTTTTCCCTGCCCCATGGATGGGGGCTGGGCGGCGCCATCACCGAGGGGGACTTTACCGGTGAAGAAGCGCAGATCACGTACGCCGACCTGGCCCGCCAGCCAGTGATTCAAACCGGGGTCCACCCCTCCCCGCTGCAAACCGGGGCCTGGGAAGCGGCGATCCCCAGGGGTGTGCCCAGCGCCGAGCTGCTGGAGCACGTTCTTGACCTGGAAGGGGGATTTTCAGCGGTCTGGGAAAAGCGCTTTCAATCGACCACGCGGACCGCGATCCGTAAAGCGGAGCACTCGAATCTGGTCGTCAAAGCGGAGAACAGCGGAGAATTGAACCGCATCTTCTACGAGATGTTCATGGACTGGTCGATCCGCCGCGGCAGGGAGCGCCACCTGCCGGCCTGGCTCGCCAGGCTCACCAACCAGCGCCGCGACCCGCTCGAGCGGTTCGACCGGATCTCGAAGCACCTCGGCCAGGCCTACCGGGTATTTGTCGCCTTCCGGGAAGGCACCCCGGTCGCGGCGGCAATCTACCTGACCTTCGGCGAAAACGCTTTTTATTACCGCGGCACCAGCCGGCGCGAGCTTGCCCACCCGGTCCGGGCCAATGACCTGCTGCAGTGCCTGATGATCCAGGCAGCCAGCGATGCGGGCTGCCGGTATTACCACATGGGTGAATCCGGGGGCGTCGGATCGCTGATGCGCTTTAAAGCCGGGTTTGGCGCCGTCCCCACCCCGTTCCGGGAGTATTCCATTGAGCGGCTTCCGATCACCCGGGCCCAAGCACAAAAAGAGCGCCTGATCAAAACGATGGAGACCTTGCTTCTTTCCAGGAATAACAATGACTAGCATCGATTACGACAGCTTCTTCATCCTGCTCAGCCTGCTGCTGGTGCTGGCCATCCTGTACGGGCTGGTATCGCTGACGGTATACCGCAACAACTCAATCGCAGGTTGGGATCTGCCCATCGGAAGCTGGCTGGTGGCGCACGCCACCCCGCCGGCGAACCGCCTCTTTTCGCGGATCACCAACCTGGGGAGCTACAAGTTCATCCGCTTCTGCACGCTGCTGATCAGCCTGGCGCTCGTGCTCAACCGGGACTGGCGCCACGCGCTGATCGCCATCGCGCTGTTCGGCACGAGCATGCTCGTCATGCACTTCTTGAAAAAAATTATCCCTCGCGAGCGGCCGAATTTCCCACATAACGACCTGTACGGCCTCGACCCGAGCTACCCCTCCGGCCACACCATGCTCGCCACCGCCATTTACAGCCTGGTCGGCGTCCTGATTTTTATCTACGGGCGCGGCGGCCCGATCAGCTGGGCCGGGCTGATCGGCTTCATGGCGCTCATCCTCCTGGTCGGCTTCAGCCGGGTTTTCCTGGGCTTCCACTTCCTGACCGACGTGATCGGCGGTTGGATCGCCGGGAGCATCCTGTTTGTTGTGGTCTGGATGGCGGGGAACTACCTGCTGTTCAGCCTGAGCGCCGCATAAGCGCATGGACATTTCCCTCCGCAAGCAGGCTTCGTCCCTGGTCGCCCGGCTGGCCGCGCACCTGCACAACCCGCTGTACCGCAACGGGTACGCGCTGGCCTCCAGCTCGGTCATCACCGCCGGCATCGGGATGCTGTACTGGATCCTGGCAGCCCGCACCTATCCGCCCGGACTGGTGGGCCTGAACTCGGCCATGATCTCGGTGATGATGCTGCTCGGCGGGATCGCCCAGCTGAACCTCGCCGACGGGGCGGTCCGCTTTGTCCCGATCGCGGGCCGGGCCACCGGGCGGTTTATCGGCGCGGCATACCTGATCAGCCTGGCCCTGGCGGCCGGGATCAGTCTGGTCTTCCTCACCCAGCTGGGACGCTGGGCGCCGGCGCTGGGTTTTTTGGGCGCTTCCCCGCTGGTGCTGGGCTGGTTCACGCTCTCCACCATGGGCTGGGCGGTCTTTGTCCTCCAGGACGGGGTGCTCACCGGGCTGCGGAAAGCGCTGTGGGTGCCCGTCGAAAACGGCGTGTTCAGCGTGACCAAGATCGTCCTGATGCTGATGTTCGCGGCCTTTCTCCCCCAGCTCGGCGTGTTCGCCTCGTGGGCCATCGGGCTGATGGTGACGGTCCTCCCCACCAGCTACTTCATCTTCCACCACCTGGTGCCCAGGCACGCCGAAAAGAAACGCGATTCGGGCGAGCGGCTGGCATTCCGGCCGGTAGCGCGCTACGTGGCCGGGGATTACGCGGGCGCCCTGGCCTGGCTGGCCTCCACCTCGCTGCTACCGATCCTGGTGACGCAGCTGGCAGGTCCGGCCGCCAACGCGTACTACTACCTCGCCTGGCAGGTATCCCTGCTGCTCATCGCCATTGCCAGCAGCATGAGCTCTTCCCTGGTGGTCGAGGCTTCCACCGACCCGCAGATGCTGGAGGTGTTCAGCTACCGGACCCTGCTGCAGTCCGCGCTGATCATCGTCCCCGCGGCGCTGGCGCTCGTCATCGGAGCGCCTTTTGTGCTGCTGCTGTTTGGCAGGAGCTACTCGCAGGAGGCGACCGCTCTGCTCCGCCTGCTGGTGATCTCGACCATCCCTTATATCGTCAACGTCGTGTTCGTGTCGATGGCCCAGGTTCGCCGGCA
>JAJYJF010000177.1 GCA_021796375.1 Chloroflexota bacterium
TGGGACGGCCGCCGGGGGTGCTGTGGGCGCCGGTTCGATCCCCAGCGAAAACTCACCGCAGGCGCTGAGCAGGAGAAGAGCGAGCAGGGGGAGAACCTTGAGGAGCTTCATTTTCCCTCCGAGGCAGTTTGGATCTTCTCAGATCATACGCGCTGGCTGTCACGCCGGTATCACGGACCTGTTACCGTGTTGTGACAGCGCGGGACCATTTTAACAGCGAAGGCCGGGATGTCCCTCTATTTTTACCACGATATCCGTGCCGCCGCCGGCCGAAACTCCCCGCACCCACCGGGCGCTGGCGCGGCCTGGGGGGGTTATAATGGGCCTGTTGCACCCTCCGGAGTCTTTACGGGGGGTGAGATCATTCCAGGGAGATGCGGGTGCTATGGCAGCGGACGAAAAAGAACTTCACCAGCAAGGAACCCGAGCCAGCGTGTTTACGCTGCCGCGCAACGTTTGGGCGGTCAGCCTGACCTCCTTTTTCATGGACATCTCGAGCGAGATGGTGCTCAACATCCTCCCGCTTTTCCTGGCGGACGTGCTGGGGATTAAAACCGATATCATCGGGGTGATCGAAGGCATGGCCGATGCTACCGCAAGCATCCTGAAGCTGTTTTCAGGTTGGCTGTCGGATAAAGTTGGCGGGCGCAAGCGCTGGGCGGTGCTGGGCTACGGTTTTTCAGCCCTCTCCAAACCGTTCTTCTATTTCGCAAACACCTGGGGGATGGTTGCGGGCACCCGCTGGGCGGACCGGGTTGGGAAGGGGATCCGCACCGCGCCGCGCGACGCGCTGGTTGCGGATTCGATCGACGCAAAATCCCGCGGGCTGGCCTTCGGCTTCCACCGCGCGGCGGATACCGCCGGGGCGATGGTCGGGCTGCTCATAGCGCTGCTCGTGATCTGGCTGGTCCAGTCGCACCAGGCGATGCTGGAGGCGAGCACCTTCCGCACCATCGTGCTCATCTCCATCCTGCCGGCGGTGCTGGCGGTGCTGTCCCTGGTGGTCATCGCCCGCGACGTGCCGGTGAAAGGCCAGCGGGAGGCGCCGAAGTTCGCCCTGGCCAGCCTGGGGAAACCGTTCCTGGTCTTCCTCGGGATCGTCAGCCTGTTTACGCTGGGGAACTCATCGGACGCCTTCCTGGTGCTGCGCGCTCAGGACCGCGGGCTGAGCCTGACCGGTATCCTGGAGATGCTGGTGACCTTCAACCTGATCTACGCGCTCGTCTCGACCCCCGCCGGCTCGCTCTCGGACCGGGTGGGACGCCGGCGGCTGATCGTGGCCGGGTGGGCGGTCTACGGCCTGATCTACCTGGGTTTCGCGCTGGCGCAGACCGGCACCCAGGTTTTCATCCTCTACGCGGTGTACGGGCTGTACTACGGCACCACGTACGGGACGGCGAACGCGCTGGTGGCCGACCTCGTTCCGGCTGACCTGCGCGGGGCGGCCTACGGCACCTACCATGCCGTGGTTGGCATCCTGGTTTTTCCGGCCTCGGTGATCGCCGGGGTCCTGTGGCAGGGGGTCGGCGCGTGGAACGGCTTCGGCCCGTCGGCGCCGTTCTTCTTCGGAGCCGGGATGTCGCTGCTGGCCTGCGCCCTTCTGCTTCTGTGGAGGCCGGTTCAGTCTTTGAGCCGCTCGAGATAGCGCTTGCGGAACTTGGCCACCTTGGGGGCGATCACCACCTGGCAGTAAGCCTGGTTGGGGTGGTTGGTGTAGTACTCCTGGTGGTAATCTTCGGCGGGGTAGAACTGGGTGAAGGGGGCCACCTCGGTGACGATGGGATCCTCCCAGAGGCCCTCGGCCTGCAGCTCGCGGATCACCTGCCCGGCCGTCTCCTTCTGGGCCTGGGAATGGTAAAAGATCGCCGAGCGGTACTGCGGGCCGATATCCGCGCCCTGCCGGTTGAGCGTGGTCGGGTCGTGGATGGTAAAGAACACCTGCAGCAGCTCGCGGAAGCTCACCTGGCGCGGGTCGAAGGTCACCTGGACGGTCTCGGCATGGCCGGTGGCGCCGGTGGAAACCTGGGCATAGCTGGGGTCCGGCCAGCGGCCGCCCGCGTAGCCTGAGACGACATCCGTTACCCCCTTAAGCTGGTCAAAAACGGCCTCGAGGCACCAGAAGCAGCCGCCTGCCAGCGTGGCGGTCTCTGCCTGAGCGCCCGATCCGGTTGATTCTACGGAATTCATCGTGATCCTCTGCTCCTCCGTGAATATGCGATTTAATTGATCTAATTATATCGAATTTCTCGCCCCCAGCCGGGAGGATATTCGGTCCTTCGCGCCGCTCCGGCAGGGCGGGAGGGTTGGAAACCCCGCTCGCGAGTTCTTCCCTTTGCCGGACCCGCGAATCCGGCTATGATTACCCATGATCGCCCGGGCATGCGCAGGCTGGTCCCGGAGCTGGCGGGGGATGGGATAGATCCGCATGGGACAAACAGGGAGAGGCTATGCCGGAAAAAGCTTTGTTAGGGATTGACCTGGGGACGTCCAGCATCAAGGCGGTCCTGGTCGACCTGGATGGGAAGCTGCTTTCGACCGCCGCGCGGGAGTATGCGTTCGACGTCCCGGGCCCGGGCTGGGCAGAGCAGGATCCGCAGGTTTGGGTCGACGCGGCGCAGGCCGTCATCCGTGAGACGCTGCGCGCTGCTCCGGTTCCGGCGGGGGCGGTGCAGGCGGTCGGGCTCTCGGGGCAGATGCACGGACTGGTCTGCCTGGACGCGGACGCCCGGCCGGTCCGCCCGGCGGTGCTCTGGCCGGACCAGCGGTCGGCAGCCCAGGTCGAGCGGATCAACCGCCAGGTGGGGCTCGAGCAGCTCGGGAAGTGGACCGCGAACCGGGCGGCGGCGGGCTTCATGCTGCCCTCCTGGCTGTGGCTGCTGGAGAACGAGCCGGAAACGGCCCGCCGGACGCGCTATCTGGTCCTGCCCAAGGATGCCCTGCGGCTGGCGCTGACCGGCAGTCTCGGGGTGGAGGCGAGCGATGCGTCGTCGACGCTCCTTTTCGACACCGCCGGCCGGGGGTGGTGCCTTCCGCTGCTGGAGCGCCTGGGGGTCGATCCGCGCCTGCTGCTTGCCCCGCACGGTTCAGCCGAGGTCGCCGGCGGGCTGACGGAGGAGGCTGCCCGCAGAACGGGTCTCCCCGCCGACATCCCGGTCATTTACGGCGGCAGCGACCAGCCCATGGGCCTGCTCGGCCAGGGGATCCTCCGCCCGGGACAGCTCGCCTGCGCGATCTCAACCGGCGGGCAGCTCGTCGCCCCGCTGGCCTCCCCGGTTTACGATCCGCTGCTGCGGTGCAACACTTTTTGCCACGTGCTGGACGGCGGCTGGTATATCCTGGCGGCCACCCTCTCCGCCGGGCTGGCCCTGCGCTGGCTGCGCGACGCCGTCTTTTTGGGACTGTCATACCAGGAGCTGGCGGATCTCGCCGCCGGGACCCCGAGCAGCGAGGGGGTGTTCTTCCTGCCCCACCTGGCCGGCGAGCGGACCCCGTATATGGATCCCGGCTCCCGGGCCGGGTTCTGGGGCCTGACGATTCGCCACCACCGCGGCCACCTGGTCCGCGCGGTGATGGAAGGGGTGGTCTATTCGCTGCGCGCCAGTCTGGACCTGCTGGCCGGGCTGGGGATCCCGGTCGAGCAGGTGGTTGCCTCGGGTGGGGGCAGCCGGCACCCGTTCTGGCTGCGGCTGATGGCCGATATTTTCAACCGGCCTATCGCCCGATCGCCGGTGGTGGAAGCCTCCGCGACGGGGGCGGCGATCCTGGGCGGGGTGGGCGCGGGTCTCTACCCGGATGCCGCGGAGGCCGTCCGGCGAGCGGTCGCCCCTCCGGCCGAGATCACCCTCCCCGACCCGGCCCGCGCGGAAGCCTACCAGGCCGGGTATGAAACCTACCAGCGGCTGTACCCGGCTTTCAGCCAGCTCAGGGACAGGGAAGGGTAAACCGGTCCGCTCGGGAGAAGCCCCCGCCAGCAAGCGGGGGCGGGATGGCGCTCGCGCCTGGGAGGGCCTGCCCGGAAGGCGCTCAAGACGCGGCGGGCGGGGAGGGTTCCTCGCCGGAGAGCCGGAGCACCCACAGGCGGAGGCTGGCCTTAATCGGGTCCAGCAGGGCAGCCGGCAGGTGCAGCTCGCGCAGCGAGACGATCTCTCCGATTTCATCCACCGGGTGGTGCATCTCCGCGGCCAGCCCCATTTCGTCCAGGAAGGCTTGCAGCTGTTCCAGGGAATCGAAGGCGTTGTTGTACATCTTGTGTTCGGTGGCCGCGGCGACGATGCGGCGGAAGCTGCGCTGCTGCTCGGTGACCCGTTCGACCTCTTCTTTGATCGAAAAATCGGGTGTGATCCAGCTGCCCTTGAACTCGGCCAGCACTTCGCGGATGTTGCTCGCCACCGCGCGCATCTCGTCCCTGGATAGATACGGAAAAAGCCCCTCGCTGACGACCACCAGCGGCCGGTCCCGGTCCAGGCGCTGGATGGCTTCCTGAAGCTGGCTGCGGTCCAGCGCGTTCACCGCCGGAAAATAAAGGTTGCCGTGATCGGCCAGCCCGTATTTCTGGCGCAGGCGGGCGATGATCGCCTCTTTTTCCGCGCTGATGCTGGTCAGGTCGGATTCGATGTAGGTGAAGGCCGGGTCCTGGGCGAAGGCCAGCCCGCGCAGGGTGAGACCGCTGGCCAGCTCCAGCACCTGGCGGCTGCCGGTGCGGTGGATGGCCCCGGTGACGCTTTTGTAGCGCGCCTCGAAAATCGGGGCATACCAGGTCAAATCCTCGGGGGTCATTTGCTGGCCCCGGAGCAGGGCCTCAAAAACCTGGCGTGAATGCAGCAGGTCGGCCACATCGCTGGCGAAAGGGATATCGCTGAACTGGCGCATGTACGCCGCCAGCTGGGCGGTTAGGCTGATTTTTTCGTAGTGGATATCCAGGCCCGGGCGGCTGCTGCCGGGCGAACCGTCCGCGCTGGTTTTGGCGGTCATCGCATTCACTTGATCCGGATAGCTCGCGGTTGAGAAAAGCGCAGCGCGCCGCGGAGAGGCTGTTCGCCCGGCCGGTCTGGCGCGCCGCTGCCGGGAAGCTTAACCGACCTGGCCTCGAACGGTCAGGCAGTAGGCGTTCTCGTCGATGCGCTCGAGCGCGTCGAAGGTCTTATCGAAGTCGGCCCCGGCCAGGATGATGCCGTGGAAGGGGATCAGCACCCCGGCGGCCTGCTTGCGCATCTGCTCTTCCTGCCCGCGCATGACGGCCACGATGTTCTCCCCCAGCTTCTTGGTATGCGCCGGGGCTGCCCCGCACAGCTGGATCACGCCAAATTTCTGAGTCGATTCGAGCACCGGCTCGATCGGTTTCTGGAAGGCGACAAACGGCATCACGTGGAACGGGTGCGCGTGGACAACCGCTTTAACCTCGGGAAAATTGCGGTAAAGGAACAGGTGCGACCAGCCTTCGCGCGAGAAATTGGGGTCTTCGGCGATCTCGTCGCTGGCCCACCGGCCGGTAACGATCAGGTCCGGCGTGAGGTTCCAGTGGTAGCGCTGGCCGGAGTAGCGGGGGCTCATGTAGACCGTATCGCCCTCACACAGGGAAATGTTCCCGCCCGCCAT
>JAJYJF010000178.1 GCA_021796375.1 Chloroflexota bacterium
GTCCAACCCTGCTCGCGGAGCGGTTCCAGGGCCGCGGCCTCGGGGCGGGTGTTGAAATCTCCCACCAGGAGGGCGGGGCCGTTGATGCCTTCCATATCTCGAAGCGCCTCGGAGACGTTCTGGCTCGCCTGGCCCTCGACCCAGGAAAAGTGCGCGTTGAAAAGGTGCAGCCAGCCGCTGGCCAGCCGCAGCTGCGCGTGGATGAAGACCCGCTGGGTCGAATCTTCACCCCCCGGCGCCTGGCCGAGCACCCGGTAATCCCTTTCAAGGATCGGCAGGCGCGAGATGATCGCCGAGCCTTCGGCCGAACCATCGCCCAGGACCGTCGCCGGTTGAAAATACTGGTGCTTGAAAGGATTGAACATATCGGCGATCTGCTCCGCCTGGTTCAACCCCTGATTTCGCGCCGGGTCGCTACGCACCGCCTGCAGGGCGATGGCATCCGGGCAGGCGTCTTCGATCACCTCGCGGATGAGGCCGACCCGGACCGGCCAGGGTCCCTGGCCGTCTCCATATCCATTGATATTCAGCGTCATTACTTTGATCATTCAGCCGCCCGCCCCCTCCGATCTCTACAGATTCTGTCCTATTTTAGCCCAGAAGTCCGATGCGCGGTCCGGTTTTTGCCAGCCTTTTGGGAGTCAATCCAGCGGTAGCTCGATCAGCTCCGGCTCGACCCGCCCCGCGGAGATCCGCAGCCGGGCCATGCTGACCGGCATCCCAAAACGCCGCGGGCCCGCGCTGCCCGGGTTCAGGTAGAGCACGCCGGCGCGCTCCTCGATCAACGCCCGGTGCGTATGGCCGCTCACCACCACGCGGACCCCGGCTGCCGCCGGCTGGATCTCCAGCTCGGCCAGGTTGTGGAGCATGCAGATCGGCAGCCCGGCGAGGTCCACCAGGACGCTCGAGGGAAGCGCTTCCGCCCAGGCGCCGGTATCGACGTTCCCCCGGACAGCCGTGGTGGGGGCGATCTGCTGCAGGGCAGCCAGGATACCGGCCTTCCCCACATCCCCCGCGTGCAGGATGTGATCGCATCCGGCCAGCAGGCGCAGAATCTCCGGCCTGAGCAGCCCGTGTGTGTCCGAGATGACCGCGGTGAGGAAGGTGGGGCGATCCATTTACTGGGAGACGCGCGCGGCGGCGGTCAGCGCCAGGATCACCCCGGAGAGCGCCAGGACAACCCACAAAACGCCGGTTTCCTGCCGCTGCAGCCTGGAGAGCGCGGGCCCGGCGTCGATTCCCCGCGCCTGGCGCAGCTCCGCCCGCTGCCGGGCCGGCGCCAGCCAAAAAACCAGGTACACGTTCGCCAGCACCATCCCGGCGATGACGATATGCTTGCTGAGGATCGCCACCGACCAGGGGTTGGTAATCGCCAGGAATCCCTTGTAGTTGGGGTTGGAGCTCATCTGGAAGAGCCCGGTAGCCACCAGGACCCCCAGGCTGAACCAGCCGATGCCCTGCAGGCGCGCCTGAAGCCGTCCCAGGAATGCCGCCTGCGCGCCCGGATCCAGCACTTTGCGGGCCACCGGGATGACCAGCAGCGCCAGGCTGACCAGGCTGCCGATCCAGGTCACGGTCGCCAGCATATGCAGCCAGTACATCAGCGCCTGAACCGCGGGTGGGTCAACTTTCATGGAGCAGTGGTCGGCGTCTCCTTGGGGGTGGCGGTCGGTGCCTCGGTTGGTTTCGCGGTCGCTTCGCCGGTCGGTTGGGCAGACGGCGTGGCCGAGGTGGGCGCTGCGGTCGGTTTCGGCGGGCCGGAGCAGGCATTCTGCGCGGCCGCAAGCTTCTGCTGCGCCTGCGGGTCCGGGCTCAGATCGAGGGCGGCCTGATAATGTTTGACCGCGTCACACGGTTTGTTCGACGCTACCAGCTGATCTCCCAGTCCGATCGAGGCCAGCCGGAAGCGTTCCGTCGCGGTCATGCCCGAGGGATCGCGCAGGCCGGGGTAGTAGGGGTAGATCTGGCTGAAATAGTCCACCGCTTTTTGCCAGTCCACCTTCCAGTAGGCAGCCCCGGTCAGGTAAAGGTTTGCCCAGGTCCGGTAGCCGTTGGCATCCCCGTCCAGCGGCCCGAAGCGCTCAGCCAGGGCGAGGTCGTAGAGACCTTCCTGAAGCTGCCCGAGTTTCAAAATTTTATCCGCCCCGGAGTTTCGCAGAGCCACATAATACATGCCATCCACTTCGATGCTGTGGTATTTCAGGTTGGCTTTGCGCAGTGAATCCAGGGTGGCGATAGCCTGATCCCACTGCTTGCTGGCCAGGTTCTGCTTGGCCTGGTTAAACAGCTCGTCCGCGCTGCGCAGATCGGGGGTAGGGGTGAGGGTCGGGGTAGGGGCGAACGTGGGGGTCGCGGTAATCGACGCCTGGTACATGGCTTCCGCCAGCTTATCGCGCGCGCCCGGGAAGCTCGGATCCAGCTTGATGACGTAGGTAAAACGGTCGCGCGCGGTGTCGTAGCGTTTCGCCGCCAGATCCGCGAGGCCCAGCTGAAACTGGGTGGTCGTTTCCAGGGCTATGCTGGAGTCCTGCTTCGCCAGCCGCAGGCGGATTGCCTCCCGGTAGCCCAGGTAAGCTCCGGCGGCCGCCAGCAGGGCGATCACGAGAAGCCCCGTCAGCGCCCAGAGGACCCATCTGGATTTTCTCCGGGTTTTCGGCGTTGAGGGAGTTGAGACGGTTTCTTCAATGTTTGGGACGGACATGGGCCTAATTATACCCCCCGCCTGACCCAAAATCAGAGACGGACGAGCAGGCGAACCTCGCTCCACACAAATGGAAGGGCCACGATCCCACCCAGGCTCGCCGCGAAGATCGCCAGAACCACCGGCTGGATGGGAAGGGATTTCATGGCTGCCGCCGAGAGCAGGCCGGCCGCCAGCGTCCCGGAGAGGGTGCGCAGGAGGGTGCCGCCCCAGCGGAAGCGGCCCGGGAGGCGGCGGTCCAGCCATAGGATCAGGATGGCAGCCTCGCCGCTGAATGCCAGGGTGTTGGCCAGGGCGATCCCGGGGGCGCCCAGGGGGTGCTGAAGGGCAAGCGCAATCCCCAGGTAGGCCGCGGTGCAGATTGCCGAGGCGAGCAGCGGGATGCGGGCTTCCTGCTGCGCGTAGAATCCGCGCGATGCCACCTCCAGGAGCGAATGGGCAATCACCCCAAACAGGTAGACGCGGGTGACCCAGACCACCAGGCTGGTCCCCTGCGCGTCAAACCCAAAAGCCAGCTTCACCAGCGGCTGCAGGCCGATGGACGCCAGCAGCGCCACGGGGATGGTGATCGCCAGCAGCACCCGCATGGCGCGATCCACGGTTTCGCGAAATGCCTGCCACTCGCCCCGGGCGGCCTGGCCTGCCAGGGTGGGCAGCATCGCCGTGCCGATCGCGGTGCCGATCAGGGTCTCGGGCACCTGCATCAGCATCCAGCCGTAGGTCAGGGCGGTCACCGCGCCGGGCGCCATCCGGGATGCCAGGTTATCGCGCACCACGAAGCCGAGCTGGATGAAGAAAATCGTCAAAACCCGGGGGCCCAGGAGGCGCAGCACCTGGCGCACGTCCGGGTTTTGCAGGTCCAGGCGCGGCGTCCAGCGGAAGCCGTAGCGGATGAGCCCGGGGATCTGGACGGCCAGGTGGAGCAGGGCGCCGAGGATCACCCCGTACACCAGGCCGTAGACCCCCAAACCGAACGCCGGCAGGGGCAGCGGGCCGAGTCGGAAGGGGCGCTCGGGCGCCAGCACCAGCGCGCCAAAAATCTGGCCCAGGTTGTACAGCAGGGGCGCGATCGCGGGAAGCAAGAAATGCTGGTTGGCCTGCAGCCCGGCCATCACCAGCCCGCTGATGGAAAAAATCAAGGTGGCGATCAGGTGGAGGCGCATCAGCTGGGCAACCAGCTGCTGCTGGCTCGCGGTAAACCCCGGGGCGATCCCGATCTGCCAGCTCACCAGCGGCCCGGCGAGCACCGCGATGATCACAGACAACCCGGCGGTTACCACAAAAGCCAGGTTGGCAATCCGGGAGAAGAGCGCCCAGGCGGGCTGGCGTCCTTCCCGGGTCATGACCGCGGTCAGGACCGGCAGGAACGCGATCGCGAGCGCCCCGCCGGAGATCACCGCGTAAAGCAGGTCGGGCAGGTTGTTGGCGGCGTTGAAGGCATCCAGCGCGGCGGAGAGCCCGAATTCTCGGGCGACGATCACCTGGCGCACGATCGCCAGGCCTTTATCCAGTGCGAAGAAGACAGCCAGTAAGAGTGAAATTCGGGCGAGGAAAGACAGCTTTTTCATCATTAAGATCGGCCAGCGAAAGCTTGAATTCCAGAGTAAAGGGATTTTCGAACGACCGGCTTCGAGCTGCCGGCCGGGCTAATTGTACCGGATTTTTCCACCTGGAACCTCCCCCACCTATCAGATTCGTCGGGATGGGGGACTTTTCTGCTACAGAATTGGAAAATGAAGGCGATACTGGATAAAATAAACCAGAAGTATTTCCAACCCGGGTGCGTAACCCGCCGAAAAGCAAATCCTATCAAGCCAGGCCTTCCAGGAAGAATATGAATTTCAGCCGAAAAGCTCGGATTTATATCATCGCCGTGTTTATCCTGGCGGTCAGTGTAGCGGTGGTCTGCAACGGGCTTTATCCCGTCACCGGGCTGGGCGATTACCTCCTCTGGCTGGTTTTTACGCTGATGATTGCGGTCAGCGATCATTTCCCGGTCCAGGTCCGGCCCGGATGGTCGCTCGAGCTCGACCTCATCCCGACCGCCGCGGCCATTCTCCTCTTTCCGCCCGGGGTGGTCCTGGCCATCTGCGGGCTGGGGATCCTGGCCGGGAGCATGAAACCGGAGACGGACTGGCAGGATCTGCTCTTCAACCTGAGCCAGAAACTGGTGACCGCGGGGGCCGCCACCCTCAGCCTGCACCTGATTTCCCCCGCGGCCTGGTCCCCCGCCTATCCGCTGTCCTGGCTGGCGGCGGCCGCTGCCAGCATGGTGATCGTCCTGGTCAGGTCGCTCCTGGTGGGCGGGATGGCCAGCATCCAGCAGGGATCGCCCTGGTTCCGGGAATGGTCCGCAGGGCTCGAGCGCAGCCTGGGAGCTGAAGCGGTCCTGATCGTCATCGGCGTCCTGGCGGCGATGATCATCGCTCCCTATCCGTGGGCCCTGATCCTGGTGCTCGCCGCCGCAGGGGGAATCCACCTGGCCATCACGCGGCTGCATCAATCCTACCAGCAGCAGGAAATCCTGGTTGAAAGCCACACCCGCAAAGCCGAGACGCTGCAAATTTACGTAGACCGCCTGAAGAAAAGCAACGAGGAGCTGCAGGCCGTCGCTTCGATCAACCTCGAACTGCGCAAAGCGCAGAATCGAGCCGAGCTCATCGCTCTCATCCTGGAGCAGGCCTGCCGGCACACGGGCACTCCGAGCGGGTTGATCTCCCTGCGCAGTGCCGATTCCGGAAGCTGGGTGGTCGAATCCGCGCGCGGGAGCTGGTCCCGCAGCCAGGGGATGAAAATCGCCCCGGCGAGCCCGCTGGCGGGGAGGAACACCCAGCCCGGCATGGCCAGCGTGATCCCGGACCTCCGGCAC
>JAJYJF010000179.1 GCA_021796375.1 Chloroflexota bacterium
CGGGTCGCCAGTGGAGGCGATGGCTGCTCCCGCCAGCACTTTGATGGTGTGCTGGAAGGAGGAGGCTGACAGCCAGGAATCGGTGCTCAGCGAGGCTTTGGTCACGCCCAGCAAGATCTCGGCGTAGCGGGCAGCCTGCTTGCTTTCGGAGACCAGCTGCTCGTTGAGATTCCGGATCTCGAGCCGGTCGACCAGGTCCTGCGGCAAGTAGGGCGTATCACCGGGGCGCAGCACCTGCACCTTGCCCATCATCTTGCGGATGATCACCTCGAAGTGCTTGTCGTTGATGTTCTGGCCCTGAGAGCGGTATACCTTCTGGATCTCGGAGAGCAGGTACATCTGGCAGGCTTCCCGGCCGTTGATGCGCAGGATGCTGTGCGGGTTCAAGGAACCTTCCGTCAGGGGCTCGCCGGCGATCACGTGCTGGCCGTCCTTGATGATCAGGCGCGCGGTCGATGGGATCTCGTCCTCTTCTTCCTCGCGCTGCTCGTAGGAGACAATCACCTTGGTCCCTTCGATCCGGATATGCCCGGCATGCTGAGCGGTGATCTGGGCCTCCTCTTTGGAGGCAACCAGCTCGCCCATCTCCACCTTGCCCTCATCCTTGACCGCGATTTCCCAACCCTCGGGGATCTCGTACTCATCCGAGACCATTTCAGAATGCTCGACGCGCACGATGCGCAGGTCGCTGTAGCGGTCGGATTGGACGATCTTGGCCGTGCCGGTGATGCGGGTGATGATCGCCTCGCCTTTCGGCATGCGGCGGGCTTCGAAGAGCTCTTCAACGCGCGGGAGACCGGTCGTGATGTCTCCACCCGCGGCCACACCGCCGGTGTGGAAGGTGCGCAGCGTGAGCTGGGTGCCCGGCTCGCCGATCGACTGTGCCGCCACGATCCCAACCGCAGCCCCAAGCTCGGCCAGGTCGCCGCGTCCGAGATCCATGCCGTAGCACTTCTGGCAGATCCCGTGCATCAGCTCGCAGGTGAGCGGGCTGCGGACCTTAACCTGCTCCACGCCCGAAGAAGCTACCTTACGGACGAGCTCGTGATCGAGCATCGCATCGCGCTCGGCCAGAATCTCTCCGGTCGCCGGGTCGACGATTCGCTCGGCGACCAGCCGCCCGTACAGGCGCGAGCTGAGCGATTGCCCGGCAACGTCGTCCGCGCGGCGGATGTAGATGCCTTCTGTGGTGCCGCAGTCTTCTTCGTTGATGATCATATCCTGGGCCACGTCGACCAGGCGGCGGGTCAGGTAGCCGGCGTCTGCGGTGCGCAGGGCGGTATCGGCCAGGCCTTTGCGGGCGCCGTGGGTGGAAATGAAGTATTCCAGGGCGGTCAGCCCCTCGCGGAAATTGGAGCGGATCGGGAGCGGGATGATGCGCCCGGCCGGGTCAGCCATCAGGCCGCGCATCCCAGCCAGCTGGGAGATCGGGCCGAAGCCGCCTTTGGTCGCGCCGGAGTTCGCCATCGTCGCCAGGTTCCCGTTCGGATCCATGTAGACGCGGACGGCATCCCCCACCTTCTTGGTGGTCGCCTGCCAGATTTCGATGACGCGCTCGTTCTGCTCCTGCTCGGTCAGCAGGCCGCGGCGGAAATCGCGCTGGACTGCCTCAACTTCTTGCAGCGCCGAGGCGATGATTTCCTCTTTTTCGGGCGGAACGGAGATGTCGGCCACCGCGATGGTCGCGCCGGAGCGCATGGCAAACTCAAAACCGATATCCTTCACCCGGTCAGCCACCTCGGTGGTCACGTCCTGGCCGCAGATCTCGTACACGTCGGCGATCAGGTCTTTTACCCCGCCCTTATCCAAAACGCGGTTCACGTATTGGGACTGATCCGGCAGGATGCGGTTGAAGATGACCCGGCCGACGGTCGTGTCGATGAGGCGCTCTTCGGCCTCCGGCAGGCGGTTGTCTTCGTCGTCATACCAGGTGGTCATGCGCAGCTTGATGCGGGTATGGATATCCAGCTGGCCGAGGTTGTAAGCCAGCTCGACCTCGTCCATGTCGCCGAAAATGCGGCCTTCGCCCTTGTGCTTCAGCTCGTCGGTCATGGTCAGGTAGTAAACGCCCAGGACCATATCCTTCGAAGGGCTGATGATCGGCTCGCCATCGGCGGGCTTGAGCAGGTTCTTGGAAGCCAGCATCAGCTGGCGCGCTTCCCAGACTGCCTTATCGGAGAGCGGCACGTGGACGGCCATCTGGTCCCCGTCGAAGTCCGCGTTGAACGCGGTGGTGACCAGCGGGTGCAGCTGGATCGCGCTGCCCTCGATCAGGATCGGCTCGAAAGCCTGGATCCCCAGGCGGTGCAGCGTGGGCGCGCGGTTTAAAAGCACCGGGCGCTCTTTGATGACCTCTTCCAGCACCTCCCAGACCTCGGGCCGATTGCGTTCGATGAACCGGCGGGCGCCCTTCACGTTGGCGGCGTAGTTATGCGCCACCAGACGGGCGATGACGAACGGCCGGTACAGCTCGAGGGCCATCGTCTTCGGCAGGCCGCACTGGTAGAGCTTGAGCTGCGGGCCGACCACGATCACCGAGCGGCCGGAATAGTCGACGCGCTTGCCCAGCAGGTTGCGGCGGAAGCGGCCTTTCTTGCCTTTCAGCATATCCGAGAGCGATTTCAGCTCGCGCCGGCCGCGGCGAGAAAGCGCCTTGCCGCGCTGCGAATTGTCGATCAGCGAATCAACGGCTTCCTGGAGCATGCGCTTTTCATTGCGCACGATCACGTCCGGGGCGCCAAGCTCGAGCAGCCGCTTGAGGCGGTTGTTGCGGTTGATCACCCGCCGGTAAAGGTCGTTCAGGTCGGAGGTCGCGAAGCGGCCGCCGTCCAGTTGGACCATGGGGCGCAGGTCGGGCGGGATGACCGGCAGTACAGTCAGAATCATCCACTCCGGCCGGTTCCCAGAGCGGCGGAAGCTTTCCACCACCTTGAGCCTCGTGGTGGCTTTCTTGCGTTTCTGCTTGCTCTTCGAGGTCTTCACCTCGTGCCACAGGTCGTCGGCCAGGGTATCCAGGTCCAGGCGGCGCAGGATATCGTAAAATGCCTCCGCGCCCATGTCTGCCCGGAACACCTGCCCCCAGCGCTGCTTGAGCTCGCGGTAGCGCGACTCGCTCAAGAAGGTAAACGGGCGGAGCTCCTGCAGCTCATCGCGCACGTGGGCGTTCTGGTTCTGGTTTTCGGTCGACTGGTCCTCTAGCTGGTTGCGCAGCGCGTTCATTTCCTCTTCGGCTTCGGCGCGGATGCGCATGATCGTCATCTTGATCTGTTCCAGATCCCGATCGATCCCCTCTTTAACCTCTTTTTCGATCTCATCCAGGCGTTCTTTGGCGGTCTTCTGGACCCTGGCTAGGTGCTGGTTGGTGATCGTCTCGCCCGCCTCGGCGATCTGCAAGGAGGTGGTCTCAAAAACAACCGCCTTGCGGAAGCTGGAGCCCATTTTTTCCAGCAGCGAGCTCTCCAGGCGCTGAGCTTCCTCGCGGACAGGCTCGAAGCGGGTAGCGATTTCCTCATCGGTGCGCCGCTCGATATCGGCCTTCTGCTGGTTCAGCTCGTTGATTTTGTGGTCGCGGCCAAGCTTTACTTCGGCGATCTTCGAGTTGATCGCCTGGGCCTGCTCGCGCTCCGAAACGCTGATCTCGTCCTCCAGCCGCTTCAAGGCTTTCTGGCGGGCTTCTTCATCGACGTAGGTGACGATATACTGCGCGAAATACAGCACCCGGTCGAGGTTGCGGCGCGAGATATCCAGCAGCAGCCCCAGGTACGAGGGGATGCGCCGGGTATACCAGATGTGCGCCACCGGGGTCGCCAGCTCGATATGGCCCATGCGCTCCCGCCGCACCGAGCTGCGGGTGACTTCCACGCCGCATTTATCGCAGGTGATCCCCTTGTAGCGCGGGTTCTTGTACTTTCCGCAGTAGCACTGCCAGTCTCGCGTGGGACCGAAAATAGCCTCGCAGAAAAGGCCATCTTTTTCGGGGCGCAAGCGCCGGTAGTTGATCGTTTCAGGCTTCAGCACTTCCCCGTACGACCAGCTTCGGATAGTTTCAGGCGAAGCGAGATTGATTCGAAGCGCGGTTAATCCCTTTGTTTCCACTAAGCTATCCTCCTACTCAACCCGGAGTAATTCTGTCAATTAACACAATACAAGCGCATGAGGAGTTGAGTTCCCCCGCGCCAGGCACTTGGAATTAGCTAATCTGTATATACATGCAACTTGCAATTATACCAAAACGGAATGGCTACGTCAATAGGTTTCGGATGCCGACTTTTTCTTTTCAACCATCCTTCCCCACTCCATCCGCAGGGCATCCTCCTCATCGACATCACCTTCCCTCCATGTTGGACGGTCAGGATATTATCTCACCGATGACCCTCATCGTCAAGAGAGATTGGTAAAATTTCTGTATTTATGATCTAATTTACCCCCTTCCGCGCGGGTTCTCTCCAATTACCTTCTGGCTCACCGGGATCTCCAGGAAGAACGTGCTGCCCTTGCCCAGGAAGCTTTCAAGCCACACCTTCCCGCGGTGGCGGTCCGCGATGGATTTGACGATCGCCAGCCCCAACCCGCTGCCGTGCGGGGTGGCCGCGTCCCGGATTCCCGTCCGGTAAAACTTCTCAAACAGCTTCGGCTGGTCCAGCGGGGCGATGCCGATCCCGGTATCGTGCACGCTGAAGAGCACCGTCCCTGGCCGGGACTGGACCGACAGGGTCACCTCCCCGCCGACCGGGGTGTACTTGATCCCATTTTCCACCAGGTTGTACAGCGCCTGCTGCAGCAAGGCCTGGTCGGCTTCGATCACCGGGTTATCGCCTTCCAGCGGCAGCGCCTGGTTCAGCCCGATCTTCTTCTGCGTGGCCTGGAGCTGCAGCGAGCTGACCACCCGCTCCATGATCTCGGAGGCCGGGGCGGTCTCGAGCTGCAGTCCGACGCCCGCCTCGATGCGCCCCAGGTCGAGCACGCTGTTGACCAGCCGCGACATGCTCTCGACCCCGGAGATGATCTTGCGCACGTAGCCTTTCTGCTGTTCGTTCAGGTCGCCGACCATCTGCAGCATAGTGGCATAGCCGCGCATCAGCGTCAGCGGGGAGCGCAGGTCATGGCTGACGGTGGCGACAAAGTCCGATTTGAGCGAATCTACCTCTTTGAAGTGGGTGATGTTTCGCAGCAGGCACACTTTCCCGACTGGCTGGCCGTCGGCGATGACCGATGACACCGTGGCGTAATATACACGCCCGCTGGGGAAGTTGATCTCCCGGCTGGGCTGGTCATCTCCCGAGGTCTGCAGCAGGTCCACGAGCTCTTTCTGCGCCACCACCGCCTCGATGGTCCGGCCGGTGATCGGGCCGATCTCGAGCCCGGGCAGCTGCTGCGCCGCCGGGTTGAACAGCAGGATATGATTCTGCTGGTCGGTGACCAGCACCGGATCAGGCGTGGCCGCCAGGATGGCTTCCAGCCTCTCGCGGCCGATCTCCGCCGAAGCGTACAGGCGGGCGTTTACCGACGCCAGGGCCGCCTGCCCGGCCAGCGTCGCCAGGAAGCGCACTTCCTC
>JAJYJF010000001.1:0-17357 GCA_021796375.1 Chloroflexota bacterium
TGGTGAGCTCGGGCGCGATCCAGTGCGGGTTCTGCACCCCCGGGATTGTGATGGAAATGGTGGCCCTGCTGGACGCGCAGCCGGACGCCGGGGAAAAAGAAATAGCGAACGCGCTGAACAAGCACCTATGCCGCTGCACCGGCTACGAGCCGATCCGCGACGGCGCGCTCATGGCGCAGAAACTGGTGCGGGAGAGAGCGAATTAGGGGAAGAAGCGATTGGTGAAGGGTGATTCGAAAATACAGCGATGATCCTTGCCCCGAAGGCAACAAGAACCATGCCATTCTTCGCAGGCTCCGCCGTGTTTTCTGGCGGAGCCTGCGAAGAATCGAATTGATTCCTGGATGCGGTTTGCCGAGAAGGCGCGGCGAACCGGCTGCATGACGATGTTAGCGGGAATGACGGCCTTCACGCAAGTTCTTTAAACTGATCCTCTTCCTACACGGTACCCTTCCATGAAGGCGCGCTTGTTCAGCTCAATATATTTGGCCGGGACGCGCTTCACGATCTCGTCCAGCCACTTCTGCGGGGTGAGCTCGGCCCCGGTCCATCCCAGGCGCTCGAGCTGGGCGGCAAGCGCGCCGAGCAGGACCACGTTCTCCACCTTGGAATTGCCCAGCGCCGCGGCGACCCCCGGCCCATCCACGTAGACCACGTGCGGGGTCACCTGCGCGAAGACCGCGTGCAGGCGATCCTCCTGCGGATAGGGCTGCCCGCCCGAGGTGACCGTCACCGGCTCGATGGCCTCCAGGTTGACGAGCGCCAACGCGCCCGCGCGAAGCTGGTTGACCGACCTCAAGGCCTCGGCTTTTTCAAAGGCCAGCAGCACGTCGGCTTCCCCGGCGCCGACCAGCGGCGAGTAGACCGTCTCTCCCCAGCGGACGTGGCTGGTGACGCTCCCGCCGCGCTGCGACATGCCGTGCACCTCGGCCTGCTTGGCCTGGTAGCCGGCCGCCAGGCCGACGTTGACCAGCACGTCGCTGGCCAGGATCGTCCCCTGCCCACCCACCCCGGCCAATAAGAATTTGATGTCTTTTTTCATCGAGACCCTCTCCAGGTTTTAGCAAGGAGCTATCCGCAAGGGTAATTTTAGGATGTAGATCGCTGAATGCAGAATTCAAGAGCCTCATTCATCAATTCACAACCCTCAATCAGAAATCTGCGATCTGCAATCCCTTCGCGTTCCCTCGCGGATCGGATTAGTTTTCCGACGGGCGGAAGGTGATGGCGTCGCGCGGGCAGATCTGGGCGCAGATCTCGCAGCCGGTGCAGGTGCCGGCGTCGATCACCGCCAGCGGGCGCTGCAGCTTCGGATCCAGTACGTCGCTCTTGAGGATCGACGGGCAGCCAATCCGGAAGCACAGCGCGCAGCCGTTGCACTTGTCGGGGATGACCTCCAGCGGCAGCCAGCGCTTCTTGCCCTCCGGCAGCAGCGCGCACGGCTCCTGGGTGATCACCACGGAAGGCTCGTTCAGCTTCACATACTCTTTCAGCGTCTTCTCGATCTCGGCCACGTTGAATGCCGGGATGGTCCTGACGTGCTTCACGCCCAGCGCCCGGACCAGCTCCTCGATATTCACCGCCGGGGCTTCCTTGCCCAGCAGGGTACGCCCGGTGCCGGGGTTGTCCTGGTGGCCGGTCATGCCGGTGATGCGGTTATCCATGATGACCGTCACCACCGGGCTCTGGTTGTAGACCACGTTGAGCAGCGCCTGGATGCCGGTGTGGAAGAAGGTCGAATCGCCGATCACCGCCACGTGGCGCTCCGGGCTGCCGGCTTTGGCGGCGCCGTGGGCCACGCCAATCCCGGCGCCCATGCAGCCGCAGGTATGCATGGCGTTCAGCGGCTGGATCACACCCAGCGAGTAGCAGCCGATATCCCCGTTAACCGGCACCTTCATCTTGCTCAGCAGGTAAAAGGTGCTGCGGTGCGGGCAGCCGGGGCACAGCACCGGCGGCCGGGCCGGCAGCGGACCCGCGTCGACGCCCGCCAGCGGCACGCGCGCCGTTTCGGGCAGCAGCCCGGCCTGGATGGCGCTCTCGCGCACGACCCGCGGGTCGAGCTCGCCGGTGATTGGGAAGATGCTCTTGCCCTCCACCGGGATGCCCATCAGCCGGATGCCTTCTTCGAGGAAGGGGTCCAGCTCTTCGATCACGATCAGCCGGTCGACCGAGGCGGCAAACTCGCGGATCATCTTCTCCGGGAGCGGCCAGCTCATCCCCAGGTGCAGCACCGGGGCGGCCGGGAAGATCTCGCGGGCATATTGATAGGATATCCCCGAGGTGACGATGCCGAGCGAGCGGTCGCCCGCCCCCGGCTCGACGCGGTTGAAGGGGAAGGTTTCGGCAAGGGCGGCCACGTCGCGGATGCGCTGCTCGACCACCGGATGGCGCTTCATGGCATTGCCGGGCATCATCACGTACTTGGCCGGGTTGCGCGGGAACTTTTTAGGGCCATTCGCAGAAGGTTCGACACGCTCCCCCAGCTCCACCGCCGAGGTCGAATGGCACACCCGGGTGGTCATGCGCAGCAGGACCGGTGTGTCGAAGCGCTCGCTCAACCCGAAGGCGGCGATCATCAGGTCCTTGGCTTCCTGGCTGTCGGAGGGCTCCAGGCAGGGGATGCGCGCCAGCTTGGCAAAGTTGCGGTTATCCTGCTCGTTCTGGCTGGAGTGCATCCCCGGGTCGTCCGCGGAAACGATCACCAGCCCGGCCTCGACGCCGGTCATGGCGGCGTACATGAAGGAATCGGCGGCCACGTTCAGCCCCACGTGCTTCATGGTCGAGAAAGCGCGCTTGCCGGCATACGCCGCGCCGACGGCGACGTCCACCCCGACTTTCTCGTTGGGGGCCCATTCGGCGTAAATGTTGGGGTAGCGGCCGAAGTTTTCCAGGATTTCCGTGCTGGGGGTGCCGGGATACGCGGACGCGACCGCGGCCCCGGCTTCCCAGGCTCCACGGGCAACGGCTTCATTGCCTGAGAGCATTTTGATCATGTCACCTCCACCTGCCTGATGCGGTTTCTGAATATTACTCGGTACGACGGGGTCATTATAGCCAGGTTAGACCGGGATTCACAGTGTGGAAAGTCTTGCTTCTATTAAGAAGAAATCCCTATCCAGGCGGTTTTAAGCTGCCATTAGGGGTTCCGAGCCGGCAAAATACAACCGAAATTCAAGGAGAGGCGATGACCGGGGTGATCCACCGCGAAATATATAGATTTCGAATTTCTCCTGCCTGGAGATGATTGCGGAGAGGGTCTCGACAAATCCGCTCGCAAAAGAGATTGCGAATCATAACAGCCGGTCTTGAATGACCTTGCCGGCTCTCTCGGTTTTGAGGACCATGGAGCGCAGCTCAGGCGCGATCGGGCAGTCTTCGTTAACCCGATACGCCTTTGAGTTTCCTTGTTTTGCACCGGCAAGGATTCCCAAACTCTCCAGGCGAGCCAGCTCTTTCCATACCGGGCTGTAATTTTATCCCAGCCTCCGGGCCAGCTCCCAGGCGTTCGGCTTCTCCCCCTGGGAAAGGAAAAAGGCTATCAGGATTTTTGATCGGACACGAGAAGAAAAGAGAGATTCAAGCATGGATCACCCAACTATCTCTCTGAGTGATGATCATATCTCAAAAAGAGATAGTTGGGTGCGTTTTTCAATTCAGATGAGCAGCCGTATTCGGGGTAAACCCCGGCGCCGGCCCGGGTTCGAGAAGCCAGACCCGGCGAAAATGACTGCTCGGGTCCGGCCGCCGGTTAAAACTTCCTGGATCCGTCGCCCAGCCCAGCGCTCGACCTCCGCCGCGGTCAGGCTTGCTCGCCATCCCCCAGGCGGCGGGGGTGGAGCTCACCCGATCCGGTTGATCGGGTTACCTGAGCCGGAGATGCTGAAACACCAGCACTTTCACGAAATCCACCAGGACCAGGTAGACGGCGATCACGCCGATTAATTCAGCGACGAAGACGGCCGGGATGGGGGTCATTAAAATCCCCAGGGTCGCCAGCAGGGCTACCACCGTGATATCGGTTAAGGTCCCGATCAGCATCCATTTGCTGGGCCGCGAGTGCCAGAAAGCCCGCCGCTCGCGGATCAGGTAGATGGTGCCCTGGCCGGAATAGACCAGCATCACAAACAGCAGGGTCTGAAGCTGCTGGATGGGCAGATGGAGGACGGAGCTGGCGTACCAGAAAATGGTGAAGGAAAGGGCCAGGATGAGCAGCGCGATCAGGGTGGCGGCCAGGACGATTCGCTCCACTTTCCACTGGTTCGGCTCCGGGGAGGCAGTGACCCGGTCGGTTGCCAGCGACATGGTGACAAAGTCGTTCGTGAACAGCAGGAGCACCATCAGCAGCGGCGTTGTGACGAAGGTATGGGCGAAGATCAGCCCAAAGCTCAGGAAGAACGCGATCTCGATCGTCTTGATGATCTTGTTCAGCGTGTAGGTCAGCATACGCTGGTAAATTTTCCGGCTGGTATCGATCGCAAAGACCAGGTTTGCGAGCCCGGGTGAGGTGAGCACCAGGCTGGCGGCTGCCTTGGCGACGTCCGTGGCGTTTGAGACCGCGATGCCCACCTCGGCCTGCTTCAGCGCCGGCGCATCGTTAACGCCGTCCCCGGTCATACCGATAATCATGCCTTGCTTCTGGAAGGCCTTTACCAGGGCGAATTTGTTTTCCGGCAGAACCTCCGCGTATACATCGCATTTCTCCAGAGATGTTTCCTCTAAATCGGTCGGATCGCAAGCCTGATTGCCGATCCCGACCCGCTGGGCGATGGCCAGGGCGGTCTGTTTTCCATCCCCGGTCAGCATGATGACCCGCACGCCCATGTCCTTTAACCGCTGGATGAGCGACTTTGCATCGGGACGGGGCGGATCTTGAAGGGCAAGCAGTCCAACGACACCGAGCTGGTCGCCTTCTCCAGCCGCGACGGCCAGAACGCGGTTCCCCTGCGCGGCGAGCTGGGCCACCTGGTCGTCGTAGGCGCCGTCCAGGCGGGGATCGAACGTCTTGATCACCTGGGGAGCGCCTTTGAGCACCCGGACCGTCTTTCCATCCTGGTTGTACCAGGCTTCCGAGCGCTTTGAGGCGGGCTCGAAGGGAATGAAGCGCGTCCTCTGGCTGGAATCCGGAAAACTGATCTGGTCGGTCCTGGCCCGGTGCAGGATGGCCACATCCAGCGAATCCTGGGTAGCTTCGTCGCTCGCCATCGCCGCGTAGCGGAGGAGCTCTTCGGCGCGGTAGGGTGAAAATGGGATGACCCCGGCAACCTCTAGCTGGTTTTCGGTCAGGGTGCCGGTCTTATCGGTGCACAGCACCTCCATGCTGGCGGCCTCTTCGATGGCCCCCAGCCGGGTGACCAGCACCCCGTTTTTAGACAGCTCGACGGCACCCAGGGCGGTCGCGACGGTAAACGTGGCCGGCAGGGCCACCGGGACGGACGCGACGAGCAGGATCAGCGCAAACGGCAGGATGTCCGTGAGCGGCAGGGCGGTGAGGATCGAGTAGACCAAAACGACCACTACCAGCAGCGCGTCCAGAATGACCAGGTTTTTCGCGATGGTAAAGACGATCCGCTCGAGCTGCCCCGTAACCTTGGCCAGGCGGACGAGCTCGGCGGTTTTCCCGAACTTCGTCCGCAGGCCGGTGGCCGTCACCGCCCCGCTGGCCTCACCGCGCTTCACGGTCGTCCCGGCGTACACGTCCTGGCCCGAGCCGGCATCGACGGGGAGCGATTCCCCGGTCAGGGTAGATTGGTCGACCTGGATCTGACCGCTGGCCAGGTGGATGTCCGCCGGGACAAGGTCCCCCATGCGGAGGTAGACCACGTCCTCCGGGACGAGCTCGGAGCTCGGGATGGATCCCCAGCGGCCATCCCGCAAGACGCGGGAGGTCACCGTCAGGCGCTGGCGCAGCAGGGCCAGCGCGCCCTGCGCGCGGCTCTCCTGGAGGGTGCTGATGAAGGCGTTGAAAATAACCAGGAGACCAATGATCAGGGATTCGGTGTATTTTCCGAGCACAATTTCCAGGACGATGCTGGCCTCGAGCATCCATGGGACCGGAGCCCACATTTTGCTCAGGAAAGTCAGCCAGGTTTTCGGGCGTTCTTCAGGGATTGCATTGGGACCGTACGTTTCCAGGCGGCGCTTTGCTTCCGCCGTGGATAATCCGCCGGGAGCTGCCGCGGGGGTAGCGGGGGGTGTCTTGAGCTCGTCAATCATTGTTCACATTCACCGTCTTCACTTTAGTTTCTTTCAGAGGCCAAACACGGAAACGACGATCAGGGCAGCGAAGGCGATCACGACCAGCACGATCAGGCCTTTCATCATCCTCCACCCCCAGTTCCACCTGCTGGACCCGTTGGACTCGCTCGTCTTCCAGCTGGCAGAGTAACCCACCAGGATCCCGAGGAGCAGGGCTGCTACCAGGATGAGCAGGATCACCAAAGGAAGGTCTTCTGGCATACCGATTCGCATCCTTGTTTAACGCCACCTTGCAGGATAGCCCATGCGAGGACCGCCCGCCTTAATGGAAACCGACAGTTCTTTAAAATTTAGTTAAAGATTGTTGGGGCGGTCTGGTCAAGACCCTTCCCGATGGATGGGAAGGTGGATGCTGAAGGTGCTGCCCTGGCCGGGCGCGCTGGCCAGCGTGATTTCACCGCCCAGCGAGGTGACCAGGGAGCGGGCAATCGATAAGCCCAGGCCCAGCCCAGGGGTCTTCCAATCCGGGCGCGCCGGGCGGTAGAAAGGCGTGAACAGGTGCGGCTGGTCTTCCAGCGCGATCCCCGGGCCGCTGTCACGAACTTCAAAGAGGATCTCTTTCTCCCGGCGGGCGGCGGTGAGGCTGACGCTCCCGCCCGCGGGGGTAAATTTGAGGGCATTGCTGACCAGGTTGCTTAAAGCCTGGGCCAGCCGGTCCGGATCGGTGAGAATGACGGGGAGCTCGGGCGAAATGGCGGCCGTCCAATGCAGGCGGTTCTGCGCCGCGGTCTGCTCCCAGAGCGGGACCAGGACCCCCAGCCAGTCGCACAGATCGGTAGGGCGCGGGGAAAGCTCGTTGGGAGGGATGCTGCGGTAGCTCAGGGAGAGGTCATCCAGCAGGCGGCCCATCCGGTCAATTCGCTCGGCCATGCCCCGCAGCAGGCTCGCGCGCAGCTCGGGCCGGTCCGCGGCTCCTGCCTGCAGGGCGTGCACGGCGGTGCGGATGCTCCCCAGGGGGCGGCCCATCTCGTGGATCAGGTTGGAGAGCATCTGCTGGCGGGTAGCTTCCAGGTCCTGCCGGCGAATCTGGAGCTGGTTGGTGGCGTGTGTGATGGCTTTAACCTCATCCAGCCCTTCTTCCGGCAAAGGCTGCGCCTCGCCCTCCATCGGGATGCGGGATATCTTCCGGGCCAGCTCGCGCAGGGGATTGCTGAAGGATTCGGCCAGAAGAAACGCCACGATGCCCGTCAGCAGCAGGCCGACCAGCAGGACGGCCAGGATCAGCAGGCGCATCCCGAACAGCCCCTGCTCGATATCGTCGAGCCGCCGGTACATCCGCACCATCCCCACCAGCCGGCCGCCGCTTTTCACCGGGATGATCGCCTCCAGGGCCTGCCCGCTCGGCGAGCTCCCGGGGGTGATCCCCCAGGCGTACGGGCTGTTTTCGATCTGCTGGCCGGGTAAGGGCGCGATCGCCGTTCCCACCAGGCCGCGGTCATCTGGCCGGCTGGTCGCCAGCAGGAGCCAACCCGGGGAGAGCAAGGCGACCCGGGTGGGACGTTGGAGGGTCAGCGAATCGACGAACTGCTGGGCGCGTCCGGGGTTCGACCAGATTTCCGGGTCGCCCGCGGAGAGCTGCGCGACCAGCAGGCCCTGGTTGATCATCTCGTCGGCGAGGGTGGGGATAAAGACGCGCGTTTCCAGCAGGTAGACCAGCGCCAGGCCCACGAGCGGGATCAGCAGCAGGAGCGGCAGGAGGTGGCTGATGAGCAGGCGCCCGCGCAGGCCGAGCTTCACCGTTCATCCCCCGGCGCGCTCAGTTTGTAACCCACCCCGCGCACGCTGACCAGCCATCTGGGCTGGCGGGGGTCCTTTTCGATTTTCTGGCGCAGCCCGTGGATATTGACGTAAACAATTTGCGGTTCCCCCTCGTACTCCGCGCCCCAGACCCGGGTGAGCAGCTCATCGATCGTGAAAACCCGGCCGGGCTCGAGCGCCATCGCGTGGAGCAGGTTGAACTCTTTGGGGGTCAGGTCGAGCAGCCGGCCGTCCAGCGCGGCCTCCCTGGATCTCGGATCGATCCGCAGCCTTCCCAGGCTCAGGACCTGAGGCTGCTGATCGGGCAGGGGAGCAGCCCTTGTCCGGCGCAGGACCGCCCGGATGTGGGCGATCACCAGGTCGGGGTCGAAGGGTTTGGTGAGATAATCGTCGGCGCCCAGCTCCAATCCCAGGATCTGGTCGAGCTCCCGGCGGCGCGCGGTCAGGAAGATGACCGGGATCCCCTCCTGGTCGTGGAATTTACGCAGCGCTTCCAGACCGCTCAACCCGGGCAGCATCACGTCCAGGAGGATCAGGTCCGGCCGGCTCGCCCGCACGATCGCGAGGGCATCCTCCGCCGACCCGGCGGTGTGCACCTCAAATCCGGCCTGCTCCAGGCTGAACCCCAGGCTGCTGCGCAGCAGGTCATCGTCATCGACGATGAGGACGTTTCCCCCAGGCATCTTTTTCTTCCTTTCCTGATCGAGTTACAATACCTGTATTGTATCGTCAGCCCCGCGGATGCGGGAGGATTGAGGGCGGTTTTAGCCATTCCTGCGCGGAATTTTAAGTCTTTCTAAGGTCGGAAGGAGCGAATTAGCGTATCTTTAAGGTGTTATTGATTTATTTTATGGAGGAGTAGTGAAGCAATATCGCGTGATATTCCATGTGAATGACGATGAGGAAGCGCAGGTCAACGAGGCGTTCAACAACCTGCGCAACCTGCTGGACGATCTCGGCGCCGAGAACGTCGAGGCGGAGCTCCTGGCGAACGGAAGAGCCGTCCGGGCGTTGTGCAAAGATCAGGAGAGCAACGCGCTGCGTATCCGCAACCTGGGCGGGCAGGGGGTGCGGTTCGCCGCATGCGCCAATTCGCTCCAGCATTTGCGGATCGACCCCGCGGACCTGGCAGCCGGGGTCGAGATCGTCCCGGCGGGGGTCAGCGAGCTGGTAAAAAAACAGATGGAAGGCTGGGCCTACATCCACCCGTAGGGTAAACCGCATGCCATCCAGCTTTCAAATTGGTCCGCTCACTGTACATCTATACGGGATCATCATCATGCTCGGGGCCGCCGCGGCCGCCTGGCTGGCGCAGTGGAACGCCAACCGCCAGGGCCAGGACGGCAGCCGGGTATGGGATATGCTGATCTGGGTCCTCATCGCCGGGATTGTCGGGGCGCGCATCTGGCACATCCTGACCCCAATGCAAGACCTGGTCGCCGAGGGGGTGACTACCGGGTACTACCTGACCCACCCGCTCGCGGCGATCGCCATCTGGAACGGGGGGCTGGGCATCCCCGGCGCGGTGCTCGGGGGCGCGCTGGCGGTGTTCGTCTACACCCGCCGGCAGCACCTGTCTTTTCTGCAGTGGGCGGATATCCTGGCCCCTGCGGTAGCGCTCGGGCAGGCCATCGGGCGCTGGGGCAACTTTTTCAACCAGGAGCTGTACGGCTCGCCGACAAACCTTCCCTGGGCGATCTACATCGACCCGCAGCACCGCCTGCCAGGCTATCAGAACCAGGCCTATTACCACCCGCTCTTTTTGTATGAATCGCTGTGGGATCTGGGAAATCTGGCCCTGTTATTGTGGCTGAGCCGGCATGTCCGGAACCGCTTGCGACCGGGGGAGATCTTTTTGATCTATGCCGGCGTCTACGCGGTCGGGCGCTTCCTGCTGGAATTCCTGCGCCTGGATGCCTCGCAGGTGGCCGGGATGAATGCCAACCAGACCCTCATGCTGGGGGTCATGATCGCGGTTGGGTTGGTGCTGGTCTGGCTGCACCGCCCGGGCGCGCAGGCGAGGCAGGCCGATCCGCACTCGTAGGCGGGCACTCGCCGGCGGTATCGAAGCCAGATCGTCGATCCGTACGAATTCTCAAACCTGAAACCGGCTGGTGTAGCGGGATGCGCGGGTGCCGACCCACCGGCTCAGCCCGATGAGGAGCAGCAGGAAGATCAGCAGCAGCGCGGCCGCGCTGTAGGCAAGCTGGTGCGCCTGGGCGGAGGGCTGGTTGATGTACGTCCAGACCGCGTAGGTGAGGTAGCCGATCGGCTGGTGGATGAGCTGCAGGGTGGGCAGGCTGTTCGACCAGCCCGCGGTGTAGATCAAGGGCGCCGTTTCACCCATCCCGATCGCCTCGGCGACGACCAGGCCGTTGAGAATCCCCGGCAGGGCGATCGGCAGCAGGATGCGGCGGATGGTGAGCGAATGCGACAGCCCGAGCGCGCTGCCGCCTTCGCGCAGGTTGCTGGGAACCTGGTTGAGGGCGGCCTCGGTGCTTTTCATGATATACGGGGTCACCATGATGGTCAGCGCGAGCACCCCGGCCAGGACCGAAAAACTCCAGCCGAAGACAATCACGAACACCAGGTAGATCACGTAGCCAACGACGATGGACGGCACGCCGGCCAGCATTTCCGAGGCGAAGCGCAAAATCCGCGCGCCGCGCAGGGAGCTGTATTCGGCCAGGTAAATCCCGCCCAGCACGCCGATCGGGGCGGCCAGCAGGAACAGCAGGAACATCAAGACCAGGGTCCCGGTCCAGGCGTTGAGCAGCCCGCCGCCTTCTCCGAAGGTGGTGGTGGTCAGCAAACCAAGCGACCAGGACCCGGCGCTGTGGATGAGGACGTCGAGGATGATATCGACGGCGGGCAGGATGACCAGCGCGAGCGCGATCCCGCACAGAACCCACATGAAAATATCGACCGCGTGCTGACGGCGCATCAAATCCCCCTGCCAATCGGAAGATTGGTCACCGACACCCGGCGCACCAGGAAGCGGGCCAGGATGTTCGTGACCAGGGTGATCCCCATCAGGATCAGGCCGGCTTCGGCGAGCGCCGAGACCGCCAGCCGGGTGGGATCCGATTCGGCGCTGTCGAGCAGGGCCACGATCGCCGCGGCGATCGTCGAAACCGGGCCGTAGATATTGGCTGGCAGCGCGTTCGCCCCGTTGCCGCTGACGATCAGGACGGCCATCGTCTCCCCCAGCGCGCGCACCCAGCCCAGGATCGCCGCGCCGACGATCCCGCTCCGCACCCAGGGCAGGCTCACGTAGCGCACGCTCTCCCAGGAGGTCAGCCCGAGCGCCAAAGCTCCCTCGCGCGGCAGGGTCGGGACCTGGGCGAGCAGGTCGCGGGTGGTCGTGGCCACGATCGGGATGATCATCACCGCCAGGACCAGCCCGGCGGTCAGCAGCCCCTGGCCCGAGCCCACCGGGCCGCCCAGCCAGGGGATGATTCCCCCCAGCTTCGACAGGACCGGATAGACGGATTTCGAGAGGAACGGCCCCAACACGATCAGCCCCCACAGGCCGTAGATGACGCTGGGGATCCCGGCGAGCAGCTCCAAAAAGAAGGAGAGCTGGCGGCGCAGGGGACCGGGCGTCTTCTCCGCCAGCATCAGCGCCGCGCCGATGGCGATCGGGACCCCAACCAAAAATGCGATGACCGACGATAACAGGGTGCCGCCGATGAACGGCAGGGCGCCGTAGGAAGCGCCCGCCGGGGCAGTCACCCCGTTCCGGGTGACGGTCGCGTTCCCGTAAAAATTGCCGAACGCCCAGCTCTGGTGGTATAGAAACCCCCATCCGTTGAAGAGAATCGAGGGAAACGCGTTGATCAGCAGGACGGCGACGATGAAGACGACCGCCACCAGCGGAAACGCGGCCCCTAGCAGGGCAAGCCAGCGGACCAGGCGGTCGCCGAGGCTGACATCGCTCGTGCCCTTCGACCTGACCGCGGACCGGCCCGAGCGGGTGAGATTTTTCGATTGAACGGCCATGATACCCTTTCAGGGAAGCCCTCTCCATCCGGGAACAGCGGTTGGAGAGGTCCCCCATGCGGAGGCCAGAACCCCTTACTGGATCTTGTCGATCTGCGCCTGGCTCTTGGAAGCGACGGCGCTGGGGAGCGGCAAGAAGTGAACCTTATCCAGGTAGGACGGCGAATTCCCGCCGTTGGGCGAGATGGCCCACAGCAGCACCGTGCGGACCGCCGACGCCGCCGCCTGGCTGGCCTGGCGGGTCTGGACGACGGCATACTCGTAGTTGATGATCGGGTAGGAGTCGGAGCCGGGCGCGTAAATCAGCGAAGCGCGCTCGTCCACGGGTGTATTCCCCACCATCGCCGCCGCGGCGGCCGTGATATTCGCGGTCTGGGGCATCACGAAGCTGCCGGCCTGGTTTTTAAGCGCCGCCGTCCCGAGCCCCTTGCTGGTCGCCTCGTCGAGGAAGCTGATGCCGACGTACCCGATGCTGTTGGGCGTCTGGGCGAGCGTCTGCACCACGCCCGAGTTGCCGTTCGCGCCGAGCGCGCCGGGCACGGAGGGCCAAGCGATCGAGGTGTTATACCCGACAATGCCCTTCCAGCCGGCGTCGGTGGCGGAGAGATACTGGGTGAACAGGAAGGTATCACCGCTGCCGTCGGTGCGGTGGACCGGCACGATCTGGCTGTGGGGCAGGGAGGCTCCCGGGTTATCCGCTTTGATCGCCGGATCGTCCCAATACTGGATCTTCCCAGTGTAGATGCCGGCCAGCGTGGTACCGCTCAGGTCGAGCGATTTGACGCCGCTCAGGTTGTAGTTGACCTGCTGGGCGGAGATGGCCAGGGGGATATTCACGATCCCCGGCGATTTGGCCAGCTGCGAGTCGCTCATATAGGCATCGCTCGCGCCGATCTGGACGACCCCCGAGATGGCTTGCGAGATCCCGGTTCCGCTGCCCGTGCTGGCGGTCTGGACCGTGAGATTCGGGTAGGCTTTCTGGATCTCCGGCGCCCAGGCGCTGAATAAGGGATACAGCAGGGATGAGCCGGTTTCGAGCACCGTTACCGGGCTGCTGGGGTTCACCGGCCCGCCCGTCACCGGTACGGCCGGGCTGGGACCGCCCGCGGCGGGCTGCCCGGCGCCTGTGGGATTCGCCGCCGGCGCGGCCTGGCTGGCTGCGCTGTTCCTCACCGCGCAGCCGGATAAGATCCCGGCAAGCAGAAAAACGATGGCAAACAGCGTGAAGCTGAAGGAACGTGATCGTGTCATTTTCCCCTCCATAAGAAGATATTCCGATGTTTAGAATGCGTCTAAAAGCTTTCCCTCGCCCCCACCGGGCTGGAGATCAGCCCATTCGACCGGTAAGAAAATCCTCGACGATGTGATTTTGGGTGTTAATAAACATCTCCCGGGACCAATTCGCCTCCACCAGGCTGCCCTCGTTCAGAAAAACGATGTAGTCGCTGATCCGGGCGGCTTGCTGGACGTTGTGGGTAACCATGATGATGGTCACCTTCTCCTTCAGCCGGGTCACCAGATCTTCAACCCGCTGCGTCGAGATGGGGTCCAGAGAGGAGGTCGGCTCGTCGAGCAGGATCACTTCCGGCCGGACGGCCAGGGTGCGGGCGAGACACAGCAGCTGCTGCTGCCCCCCGGACAGGCCGAAGGGCGATTCGTCCAGCTTGTCGCCGACCGCATCCCACAGGCCGACGTTGATCAGCTGCCGTTCGACCTCCTGGTGGATCTGCGGCGCCGGGACAATATGGTGCGCGCGAAGGCCGATGGCGACGTTTTCTTCGATCGATTGGGGGAACGGGTTCGGCCGCTGGAACAGCATCCCCACCGCGCGGCGAACCTCGCGCACGTCGGAAAAATCCTGATAAATATCCCGGCCGTCCAGATCGACCCGGCCCGACATCCAGAAGCCCGAAGACATCTCGTTGAGCCGGTTCAGCGTCCGGAGCAAGGTGGTCTTGCCGGAGCCGGTCGGTCCGAGCAGCGCGGTCACCTGGTTCTGCGGGAATTCCACGCTGATATCGTGGATGATCTCCCGCGGCCCGAACCCGACGTGCAGGCCGGTTGTTCGAACCCGGCTGATGATTTCTTTGGCCGGCCCGGTTTCCGCCTGGAGCGGAGAAACCGCGGTGGGAAAAGTTTCCGCCGGCTGCTGGCCGTTGGACCGGTTTTTGGTGAGGTCGTTTTGCACTGATAAAGATCTCAAATATACCTGAATCAGGGAAAGGGACTGCCTCTCCCCCCTCCGCAAACCTTCTCGCGGATATATGACTTTTATACTCTATTTTGTGTGGTATTCGGGTTAACCCCGGAATATGGGTGTGTTAACGTTTGTTAATCTCGGCAGGGCGCGGTTTGATGTTGAAAACGGGCAGCCGAAAAACAGGATGAATCCCTAATTTAATCTTCGCGGGATTGATCCTGGTTTGGAAAGCCAAATCTGTTTCAACCTATCCCCTTCATCCCCTTTCCGCAGAGAAGAAAAGTGAAAAACCAGAGCTCTTGGGCGGGAAGCGGCGAAAAACACAAGAGGGTGGAGCGGCCGACAGCCGCTCCACCCTCTTGTGAGATCTTCCCCGCCCCCAGAGGGAAAGATGCTGCCGGGAAACGTAATCTGGGGGCGGGGATAGGGTGGGGGCGTTATTCAAAGAACCTTAACTGAACATGAATCATCCAAAAGATGAAATTTGGGATAGTCCGTGTTTCAGCCGCCTGTATCCATGCGAATTCGGGGGGAAGGAATCGAAAAACCGGAAAAACAGACCGGGATCAGCTGTGCAGTCCCGGAAGGAAGACAGCCGGGTCATCGACCAGCAGCGGGCTTTGGCTCTTATAGACCTCGGCATACCCGACTCCGAACAGCCGGCCCATATGCGCGTCTTCCGCTTCGTACAGCTCCAGGAGCTGGTCCCGGCTTTCGATCTTAAAGATCGAGCCGTATTCCGCCAGCGCCGTTTTCTTCACCGCGTAGGTGTCGCTCACGTCCACCGCGAAGGCAAACTCTCCCCAGGAGGGTTCCATCTTGCAGTGCGGGAAAAACAGACGCTGGACCTCCCAGGCGCCTGTCTCGGCGAGCATCTCACCCCCCGCGACCCGATCCCAGTTCTTCAGGCGGGCGTAAAACACTGCGGCGGTCACCAGCGGATCGATCGCGGCATGGTCCGGGTGGATGCAGGCCCCGGTCGTGCCGAAGACCATCTTCGGGCGGTGCTCGCGGATCAGCCGGGCGACCTCCAGCCGGGTGGGGATATCGTCCGTGATGAACCGGTCCTGGCGGTTCAGAAACACCCGGTCAGCCCCCAGCAGCGCCGCGGCCCGCAGGGCCTGCTCGCGCCGGACCCCCGCTGGGGCAAAATCTGCCGGCTCGCCATCACATAAATCGACGATGAGGGCCCGCCGGCCGGATCGGGTCATCTTCGCAAGGGTCCCTCCCATCTGGACTTCGGCGTCATCCGGATGGGCGGCAACGATGAGCAGGTCGTAGCTCATTTCATCTCTCCTGGAGGAAAGACTTTACGAGAAGCGCGACCTGCTCCATCGCTCCACGACCGGCTCGATCAGTTCTTCAGCCGGGCCAGAATGTCGTTGCATTCCATCACCAGATACACCGCACCATCCACGGTAAACTCCGTTCCGGTATATTTGGCAAATAAGACCTTATCGTTCACCTTGAGCTTGATCTCTTCGTCATCTCCGACCGCCATCACCAGACCGGTCTGCGGTTTTTCCTTGGCGGTTTCGGGCAGCAGGATCCCCGACGGTGTTTTCCCTTCTTGCTCCAGCGGTTTAACCAGCACGCGGGCACCCAGGGGTTCAATGTTCAGATCGCTCATTTTCTCTCCTTATGATTATTTAGAAAGTCCGAGGTACTTATCGATTTTTGGACGGTCAAAACCGATGACGATTTTACCGCCGATATCAATCACCGGCACGCCCGATTGGCCGGATCGGCGCAGCATGTCCCGGGCGGCTGAAGTGTCCCGGCTGACATCGACATCCTTGAAACGCACGCCTTTTTCGCGGAAATACCGCTTGGCCGCGTTGCAGTAAGTGCAGGTTGGCGTGCTGAAAACGATCACTCGTGGTTGTGGCTTGTCTGGATCAGCCATGATTTCTCTCCTTTACCGGGTTTCTTACGAATAGATGATGATTCGGTAAAAAAGTTACATAAATCACGGGAGAACAAAACAGGGCGCCCGGAAAGCGGCGCCCTGTTCGCGGGAACCTCAGCGGTTGGTTACTGGCTGGTCTGCGAGAAGTACGGGCAGCCCAGAACTCCAGCCCTTCCACCGCCCATCATACCCCCCCGCCTGCCGGCGCCGCGCAGTTTCATCCAATCTGCCTGCGCCTGGGTGATTTTCCCATCCTTCACCGCCTGGTCGAGCGCCAGGCCCCGCGCCTCGCTCCACAGTGCGGCAAACTGCTCCGCGGAATAGCCTTTGGAGGCGGCCACCTGCGCCAGCGTCTGTCCCTGGGCCAGCAGGGCGTTGAGGTCGGCGGGGCTCATCCCCAGCTTCTGGGCAAAGGCGGCGATCATCTCATCATGCATGAAGCCGGTCTGGGCTCCCGCGGCTGAATTCCCGAAGAACCCCATCCCCCCGCGGGCTCCACGGCCAGGTCCATATCCCATCCCGGGCCCGTAAAGCGCCTGGGGGGTCTGGGCGCCCGTCGGACCGATCGATTGAGCGTGCACCAGACTTGCCGTGCCCAAAACGGCCACTACCAGCCCCGCGAGTACAAGACCGAGCAATGCTTTCTTACCCATTTTTTCTCCTTGTTCAATAAGATTGTTCCATCAAATTTCTAGACCTCAGTCTACCGGTCAGATGCGAAGAAGTTATGAAGGAGTCGTGCGATTGGCGTGAATGTTTTGTACCTCGGGGTTCAGCCGGCCCTAGCCCCCGGCCCGGCCGTTCCCGGGGGCGGTGGTTGGCTGCGGTCCGGGACCCATCCCTCCAGGACCGGGCTGCTGCGGCTCCGGGGTGCTGGCCGGCTGCGTCGACTGCGGTCCCGGGCCCATTCCGGCCTGGGTCCCGCCGCCCGGCCCGGCGTTACCGGCCATCTGGGTAGGCGCCGGTCCAGCGCCGGTCGGGCTGAGACCGCCGCCCGAGCTGGTCGCGGTCCCCATCCATCGATACCCGCTCTGCGGGGTGCAGGTTTGCGTCGGCTCGGGACCCGGGCCGGGACCGTACCCGCTGCCGGGGGTTGGCGTGCCGGTCGTCCAGGGGTTGCCCTGCCCGGCGCCCGCTGTAGGCGGCGGGCTGGGGACGCCGGTGGGTCCCGGCTCCCAGCCAGCTCGCAGCTGCTGGCGGTATTCCTGCGGGTCGCTGAGGCTCTGTTTT
>JAJYJF010000001.1:17367-27119 GCA_021796375.1 Chloroflexota bacterium
CGAGAAATTTCGGGGTCCGCCGGAGCGCGGGCGGGCAGCCGGTCGAGCTCGGCGATCTGCGCCTGGAGCCGGGTCCGTATTCTCAGGAGCTCCTGGTTCATCTGGGCATCCTCCATCCCGGCTGCCAGCTGGAATGCGGTCCCGTATTCTTGCTGGAGGCGGTCCTGGAGGGTTTGCGGCACCGGGCTTCCCTCGCCGGCGAGCCGCACCGCTTCCTGCACGCGCTGGTCTGAAAACGCCAGGGCGAGCTCGATCTGGCTCTGCTGCTGGACGGTGAATCGGCTGCGAACCTCCTCACTGGCCAGCTTTACCGCGTACAGCGGCTGGTCCGGCAGGCTGTTTTGCGCCGCGGCGGCGGTCAGGCCGGTCCCCCCCAGGAAGAGGGAGACAATCAAGAAAAGTGCGGTCAGGGTCGTCATCGGATTGGTTTCCTTTCTTCGGAAGAGATTGATCCAATCCCTATGACGCGCGCTGGCGGGGGGAGATACGGTCCCCGCGAGCAGTTTTGCCCGGGCTAAAAATCGCGCCTTCCCGGCCGCGGCGCTCCCCGGATCGCGTTCCGGGACTTTCGCCAGCTGCTGGAAAGCCTCCATCAGCCCCGGGTCCAGCTTCTCATCCGGTTCGTTCATCATTTTTCTCCCGCTCTGAAATTAACATCCGCCGCAGGCTGCCGAGCGCCCTGTGCTGGAGCGCCTTGACAGCCCCTACCGGTTTTTGAATCGCGAGCGCGATGAGCTCGTTCTCACACCCATCCAGAAACTTGAGCGCGATCACCTGGCGCTGGTCGGGGGTCAATCTCACCAGCGCCGCCCGGAGGCGCTCCCCCAACTGCTTCCCTGAAATCGCGTCCTCCACCCCTTCCTGCTCCGCTGCGGCTTCTTCATCGAGCGCAAGGGGAGGCGGAGGCTCGCGCCGGTACTGGTCGGTGATCCAGTTGTGAGCCACCCGGTACAGATACGCGGAGAGCTGGTCCCGCGGCCCCCCGCCGTTCTGGAGGGCGCGCAGCAGGCGGGCAAACGTTTCGGCGACGCAGTCCTCGGCCAGGCACTCGTCCCCGAGCAGGCGGTAGGCATACCGGTAGATCCCCGGGCTGTATTGATCGTAAATCGCAGCCAGGGCTTCCACGTCGAACCTGCGGGCCTGGTGAATGAGAGAGCCTTCCATGTACAATTTCACCGCTATCCTTTAAGACGCCGGGGAGACATCCCGGATACGGCTTTCCCGGCCGTTTGGGAGGCGCGCTGAGAACCAGGCGCCCCATCCAGGGTACCCCGCGGATGTGGTCGCCTTATGAAGGGGTCATGAAGAAGTTGTGAAGATCCCTGATGCGGCTGCCATTGAGTATAATGGCCCCAGTCAGGATTTTAACCCTGCAGCTGATCGAATAAAGGTAACCTGCGTATGAGTGAGATCGCACAACTCCCCTCCCTGGAAGCGCTCCAGGCCGGCGAACGGGACGCATTCGCCCGGCTGGTCGACCTGACCTCGGGGCATATCTACCGGGTGGCGTTCCAGATTCTCGGGAGCGAGGAGGACGCCGAGGACGTTCTGCAGGAAACGTATCTCAAAGCCTACCGGGCCCTGCCCGCCTTCGAGGGCCGCTCGAGCCTGACCACCTGGCTGTACCGGATCGCCGTGAACGAAGCGCTCATGCTGCTGCGCAAGCGCCACCCCGGGCTGGTATCGGTAGAAGAAGGCGGCGCGTCCGATGAAAGCGGCGAGATCGAGGAGATGGAGATCGTCGATTTCTGCTGCCTGCCGGAGGGGGAGCTGCTCTCGAGCGAATCGAGGGAGTTCCTGGAAAAGGCCGTCCAGCGGCTGCCGGCCAACCAGCGGGTGGTGTTCGTCATGCGCGATATGGAAGGTCTCTCCACCCAGGAGACGGCCGATGCCCTGGGCCTTTCCGAGAGCAACGTCAAGGTCCGCCTGCTGCGCGCGCGTTTGAGCCTGCGCCAGGCGCTGTCGGTTTATTTTGGCGGGAAAATTCAAGAGCTGAACCGCCGGTAGCCGCCGGCAGGGACAGCAAAAACCAGGCCCGCGCGCTCGCGCCAGCCTGGCCCTGCCCAAAGATCGCCATTCAGCCTGCAGCTCGCGCTGCGGAGATCTTTATTTGTGGATCCAACCCCGGATGCGGGGGACGACTGCCTGGTAGATCGGGCAGCGGTCGTAAACAGCGCTGAAGAGGACCACCCCTCCCGCGGCCATCAAGAGCCATTCGCGCCCCAGGAACCATCCTGCCGCCACGAGCAGAACCCCAACGCTGAGCCTGAGAATCCGCGCCAGCTTTCCGGGTGAGCCGGCGGAGCTTGATTTCTGCTCGCCCAGCAGGGCGCGCTCGAATACCGCTTCGATCGACCCGGTGGACTGAGCGCCGGTTTTCCGGAAGAGCTCGCTCCCATCTTTGTAGCCAATCATGGTTGGGATGCCGAATACCTTCAGGTGCCGCACGATCTCCTGGGAGCTGTCGGCGTTGATGCGGATCAGGTCGACTTTCCCCGTGTATTTCTGGGCGGCCTGTTTCAGGGACGGCTCCATCATCTTGCAGGGGCCGCACCAGGGCGCCCACAGCTCCACGATGGCTGGCCGGCTGGTGTGCTGGATGCGTTGCTCGAATTGTTTCAGATCCATTGGCTGTCCTATTCGTTGATGGCCGGACTGCGAACATGCCTGCCGCAGCGGCCAGCGGGGTGATTGGTCTCGAGTCTCGTTAATGCATGTGGATGCGGCGCTCGTCCGAGGCGAGCGTGCCGTTTTGATAGCTTTCCAGCGCGCGGTCGATCTTCTTTTCCCCGGTCAGGATGACCTGAAGGTTCTTCGCCAGCGCCCGCTGGTAGACTGGCGCGCCCATGCCGCCGGTGATCAATACCTGGCAGTCGGAGATGGCATCCACCATCGCCTGGCCGGGGTGCACCGCCCCGGCTACGGCCTGGCCGTGCTGGTGAAGGGCCTTCTCGCGCATCTCGGAGGAACCCTGCTCGCGGTCTCCGATCGAAACAACCTTGAAATACCTGGCCTGTCCGAAGTGGCTGCTGATGGTCTCACCATCGTCCGTCGTGATCGCAATTTTTGTCATTAACTTTTTCTACCTCCCAAGAGAGAATTCTTTCTATTTATTTCACAGAACCTGCTTCAGGCGCTGAATCTGCCAGCCGTCTGAAGCCAGCAGGATATTTGCTGAACCCCGATTCGGGCGCCGCGCCCTCGCCGTGTAGACCTTCCTGGATGGTGCTGCACGAGAGCCCGCAAAGCGGACCGCGGTGGGCCGGGCGAGAGAGCTTCACCGGCTCGACCGTGCCGGCCCGGATCCATTCGCGCGCCACGACAGCGGCTTTGGGGCAGCACGCGCCCGGGGAGGGCGGCGTACGCCTTATTGCGGCAGAATGCATTGATTAGATGCCGGGATTTCTTGGGGGTTACAGGAGAATCGTCTCGGGTTTGTAACGCGCCAATAAATTGAAATGACCCTGGGCTTTTACCGCGGTCGGAGAGCCTGGCCGGGGATGCTCAGCGCCCGTCCGATCGGCTCGCCGGGCCGGCGGTCACAAACGCCCCGCGGCGACCAGCAAATAGACGATCAGCATGACCGCCAGCGCAAAAGTCGCCGCGGTGACGGCCAGGATCAGCGAACCCGCGCTGAAAAACTCCCCCCGATCGATGGCCCGGCTGACCGCTTGATACCGATAGGCTGAAAAAACGGTCAGCAGCGCGCCAAAGGCCATCATGCCCAGCCCGATGGGGAGAGACAGGCCGGTGCGCTGGAGCTGGACGTGCTGGCCCGTGGTCAGCGCCAGTTCGTTCAGCCAGAAGCTGAAGCGGGCGATCACGAACCCCAGGCTGACCACCGCGACGCTGGTGCGGATCCAGGCTAAAAAGGTGCGTTCGTTGGCCAGTTGGTCGCTGGTGTGCATGCTGTGGGATGAGTCGGGTCCATGAGCGGGTTCGGGGCGGTCCTTATCCAATTTTCGGGTTCCTCTAAAATTGATGGTTGAAGTTCTGATCCATTTCCTTTAAATTATAGGATGAATGGGCGAAGAAATGGGAGCCCTGGCCGCGGGAGCTGGATTCTCGGAAGGCCCCCGGGTACCTTCACACCTTCTTCACAAGTTGCCATTACAATAATCCTGATGAGCGAACGCAAGCAAACCGTCCTCGTGGTCGACGACGAGCCTCAAATTGTGAAGGTGGTGTGCGCCTATCTCGAAAAAGCGGGCTTCGCCGCGCTGCCCGCCGGGAACGGGCTGGAAGCCCTGGACGTTTTTCACCGCCAGAAGCCGGATTTCGTCATCCTGGATCTCAACCTGCCCGGCATGGATGGGCTGGACGTCTTCCGCGAGATCCGCCGCGAGGCGGACGTGCCGGTGCTGATGCTGACCGCGCGGGCGGAGGAGGCGGACCGGCTGGTCGGACTCGAGCTGGGCGCGGACGATTACGTGATCAAGCCCTTCAGCCCGCGTGAGGTGGTCGCCCGGGTGCGCACCGTGCTGCGGCGGGCCGCCCCCCGGCCCGCCGGCGGGAGCGAGCTTCTGAGGGTGGGCGATCTTGTGATCGACCTGGCCGAGCACAGCGTGCGGCGCGCGGGTGAAACGATCGCGCTGACCCCCACCGAGTTCGAGATCCTCGCGGCGCTGGCGCGCCAGCCAAGGCGGGTGTTCTCGCGCCTGCAGCTTCTGGAAGCGGCCCAGGGAAACGCATTTGAGGGGTACGAGCGGACGATCGACGCGCACATCAAGAATATCCGCCTGAAAATCGAGCCCAACCCCAGGGCGCCGGCCTACCTGCACACCGTTTTTGGGGTGGGCTACAAGCTGGAGGTCGAGGAGCATGCGTAGCGGCCTGCTGGTCAAGCTGCTGGGCGCCTTTTTCCTGGTCGTCGCCGTGGGGGCGGGGATCATCGCCTGGGCCGTCTCGCGGACGACCGAAAATGCCTTCACGGTTTACACCACCCGCAGCGGGCAGGTCTGGGCGCAGGCTCTGGCGCCGCAGCTGGCCGAGTTCTATGCCCAGAACCAGAGCTGGGAGGGCGTTTCGGCCCTGCTGGACAGCGGTCTGGCAGCGCCCGCCCAGGGGAACGGCATGAGCGGTTCCGGGATGAGCATGGCGCCCGCAGCCGGGGCAGGGGCGGGGAGCGCCGGCCGCGGTCAGGGAGCTCGCGCGGGGCAAAATCGCCTGGCGATGGGCATGCTCGGCATGATGGACCAGCGTCTGGTCCTGGCCGATGCCCGGGGGCAGGTGTTGTATGATTCCAGCGGCGATTTCGCCGGAAAGATGCTTTCTGCCAGCCAGGTCGGGCTGGGCGCCCCGATTAACGTTGCCGGAAAGACCGTCGGGACCCTGATCGTCATCCCCGGGTCGCAGCTCATCAGCGGCACGCCCGCCGGGGATTTTACCCGGACGGTCAACCAATCCATCCTGATCGCGGTGGTCATCGCCGGCGCGATCGCCCTGCTGCTGGGCGCGGGGTTGTTCTTCCAGATCACGGCGCCCCTCCGCCGGCTTCGGGAGGTGGCCCAGGCGATCGCCGCCGGCGACCTCGACCAGCGGGTTTCGATCCGGTCTAAAGATGAAATTGGCGACCTGGGGCAGACCTTCAACCAGATGGCGGAGAGCCTAGGGCGGGCTCAGCTCCAGCGCCGCGAGTTGGTCGCCGCCGTGGCCCACGAGCTGCGCACCCCGCTCGCGGTGATGCAGGCGAACCTGGAAGGCATGCAGGATGGGGTGATCCCCAACGATCTGGAGCAGCTCGGGTCGCTTCACGAGCAGGTCCTGCACCTGAGCCGGCTGGTCGGCGACCTGCGCCTGCTGTCGCTCGCCGAAGCCGGCGAGCTGACCCTGGAGCGCCAGCCGGTGGATCTCGGCGAGCTGGCCGCCCGGGCGGCCGAGCAGTTCCGGCCCAGGACGGCTGAGAAAAATATCGATCTGGAAGTGCGGGTGGGAAAGGATCTCCCCCGTGCGGCCGTCGATGCGGACCGCATCAACCAGGCGCTGAACAACCTGCTCGAGAATGCCCTGCGCTATACCCCCGAGCGGGGGCGGATCGAGATCGGGGTCGAAGCGGAGAAAAGCAGCCCCCGGCAGGTGCGCCTGTGGGTGGCCGATACCGGCCCCGGGATCGCGCCGGAGGACCTGCCGTTTATCTTTGACCGGTTTTACCGGGGAGACAAGTCGCGGTCGAGGATCAGCGGGGGATCCGGGTTAGGGCTGGCGATCGTCAAGCAGCTCGTTGAGGCGCACGGGGGGAAAGTGGAAGTCTCCAGCTCAACCCACTCAAGCGGGGATCGTCAAGAGCCGGGTACCCGGGTGGTGCTGACTTTACCGGCTCCCTGATCCGATCCGCTGTTCCATGGATCCGGCCGGGCAAGCTCGGGGAAAATGGACCTGTCAATAGCGGAATGCGAATGGCTAAAGGCGAGTTTCACACCTGGTGGCCCAATGGGCAAAAGATTTATTTGGTGATCGTGGGAAGATAGAGGCGCAGTTTGCCATCAAAGGGTTCGACAAAGGGCACCAGGATGTCTTGGACCACACCACCGATTAAATTGCTCTGGATATAAGCCTCTACGGCCACACGTGGATGAGAGCCCTGCGCAGAGGTTGGACTGGGCGCAACCACAAGGGTGGCGGTGATCTGCTGGCCGGGGTTCAGGGTGACGGTGCTGGGCGTGATGGAGACCCCCCAATCATCCGGCAGGTCAATCGGGCGCACCTTTAAGTCAATTGTCTCTGGCTGGAGCTGGGGGTTGCCGACCTGTATCGAATAGGTTTGCGTGGAGGTGAGAAATAGCTGGTTCGGCGGGGTGGCGCCTGACAGGCCGGCTTGATACGCCAAAGCGCTGGTTGCAGGAGATGTAGCCTGAAAGGCCTGAGCGGCCTGGCGCAAAGCGCTGGACATCGCCTGCACCAGGGCGGTGACGCTGCCAGCCGCCAGGTTCGGATCCTCGTTGATGCGCGTCTGGCGGATCTCTTCAATTTCATCGGGTGTCAGGCCGATGGCTTGAGCCGCGGTCAGGTCATCGGTGTTAAAGCCATAGTTGAACAGGCGATCCTGGTATGCCTTGATATCATCCACGGTGAAGGCCCGGTCGGGTATGCCCTCGCTTTGCATTTCGGCGATCATGGCGTCCAGCTTGTCGGCGGTGTTGGTCATGGCGCTGGCCGACAGCGACCGGTAGTAAAGGTACGCTGAAGCCTGCAAAGAGGCCCATTGCAGGGAGTTCGCTTCAGTGGCACCGGAATACCTGTCCAGTGAGATCTCTGCGGCGTCCAACTTGGAGGTCAGGTCGAGCGCGGCAGTCATCAAGTCATTGGCTGCCTGAGCCCGAGCGGCGCTGATGCCATTTCCCGCCTGAACCGGCGTAAAGGTGAATTGCTCAAGCGTGGCCTGCACGGTGTAATCCTGGCGCGGGGGATCTTTTTTTAAAATGCCATTCACTATTCCCCATTTCGAGAAATTAAAATCGAGGATTTTACTGAACAGCCAGTTCGGGATAAAGAATCCGGTGGCGTCCGCGGGCGAACTCACCACGTCCACAGCAGTCTGCGCATTGGAAATGGCGTTGATGCCTGACTGGGCCTTCCCCGCAGCGCCTTTTTGGGAGTAGGTATTCAGGTGGGCCGGGGCGATATCCAGGTTCCGCTGAGAAGATCCTGAGGAAAAGAATCCCAGGGGCCCAGTTAACGCGGCCGATAGACTGCTTGCAGCCTGCGCCGAAAACAGCACCTGCACGCAATAATGCCCGGAAATTAAAGGAGTCCAGACTACCTGGGCGGTGCCCTGACCGTTTGCCGGGATCGTAATTTGCTGCTCTCCTATTGGGCCAAAAGTCAGGCCGATGCCTTCCTGGGCGATTCCGAAGGTGGCGGTCAATGTGATCGGAGAGGAATCTGGATTTGTAAAATGAGCCGATAGAGTCGTTGCTACTCCCTGAATGACCGGCATCGGATTCACCTGAATGCCGTCATTCATGTAGGGCGCGGCCGAATCGGGAAGAACCTGGTCGGCGCTGGAGGCAGACGTAAATGTGATCGTGGCGCTGGCGCCGCGGGCGCTTTCACAATTCCCCAGGTAGGATAAGGATGGCATCAGCTGCGCGTCGCCGGACGTTGTGGAAGTGATAAACGCCCAGGTCTGCCCCTGCACATCGGTAGTTCCACCGTCGGTGACACTTCCCAGCGAGCTGATCAGATTTACCGTGCGCCCTGACAGGGGAAGCCCATTCCCGTCTCTGACGGTGATCCTGACCCAGGCGCGGCTGACGCCATCCGCCGGGACGAACCAGCGTAAGGGTGACATACTGACCAAAATGGCATCCCCGCCCGTCAAATCGGTAGATTGCAGGGTCCCAGAAGTCAGGAAAGGCTCGAAAGCAACTTTGCCGTTGATCCGGCCGCCGGAGCCAGTAGGGTTGCAGCCGTTTGCCACCACTGGACCGCTGGCGGACCCCCACCAGTTATTGTCCGCCATCAAGTCAACGGCGGGGTCGTTATTTTCAACAGCAAAATTGCTGTTATTGAGGATCTGGTTGTTATGAATGCTGGAACCAGCACCCCCAGGGCCGGCATAAAAACCGTCCGAACCTGAGGACAGGATCTGGCTGTCTGTGATGTTCACTTTACCGTTATCGACCTCTATTTCGGGGACCCCATTGCCCCCGTATTCGACGGTTGCATACTGGATTGTAGAGCCCGTGTTGGGCTGCGATGCTGTGCCAAGGATCTGGATGCTGTCCCACCAGCCGGGGCCCGGGGTCTTACCGGCGGGGAAGTTGCCGGTGAAGATGATCGGCTGGGTCGCCGTGCCGACCGCGTTGAGAATGCCATTGGCGATGAGGCTGACATATTGATCCAGGCGAACTTCCACCCCGGGGGCGATGGTCAGGGTGCCTCCGGCCGCCAGGGTCTCATTTCCAACCAGGTAATAGGGCAGCCCGCTGGCCTCCCAGGTGACGTTTCCGGTCAGTGTGCCGCCGTCCAAAGCGATGCCATCGTACGTGTTGCCGGAGGCGCTCAGGTTGGCCAGGACAGGGTCGACCGAGCTGTCGAAAAGCTCAACCGCATAGCCGCTGTTCGAATTTACATCCTTGATGTTCGAGCTGAAGGAGGTATCCGAGATATCGGGGATGCCGCCAGTGTCGGCGTAGACGCCGTCGCCGTCGGCGTCATCGATGTTGGCGTGGCTGATGGTCACGTGGGCGTATTTCAGGTAGAGATTGGCATGGGCAAGTAAGTGATAGCCATCGCCGCCGTATTGGATGTTGACGTAGGAGAGGATGGAGCCCGTGTTAAGATGGGTGCTGTCCGCGCCCAGGATCTGGATGCAGTTCCACCAGCCATTGGTTGAGGTTGTGCCGGTGAAGGTGATCGGCTGGGTCGCCGTGCCGACCGCGTTGAGAATGCCATTGGCGATGAGGCTGACATATTGGTCCAGGCGAACTTCCACCCCGGGTGCGATGGTCAGGGTGCCTCCGGCCGCCAGGGTCTCATTTCCAACCAGGTAATAGGGCAGTCCGCTGGCCTCCCAGGTGACGTTTCCGGTCAGTGTGCCGCCGTCCAAAGCGATGCCATCGTACGTGTTGCCGGAGGCGCTCAGGTTGGCCAGGACAGGGTCGACCGAGCTGTCGCCAAGCTGAACCGCATAGCCGCTGTTCGAATTTACATCCTTGATGTTCGAGCTGAAGGAGGTATCCGAGATATCGGGGATGCCGCCAGTGTCGGCGTAGACGCCGTCGCCGTCGGCGTCATCGATGTTGGCGTGG